>NZ_DATHXO010000249.1:0-13303 GCF_035459645.1 Schnuerera sp. | reverse complement strand
AAGGGAACCCAGAGGAAATTCAAAATGACCAAAGAGTAATAGAAGCGTATTTGGGGGTGGAGTGATGCTCAAGGTATCTAATCTACATGTAAAATATGGAGGGATTAATGCTCTTAGAGGAATTAATATATCCATAGAAGAAAATCAAATAGTCACCCTCATTGGTGCCAATGGAGCAGGGAAATCTTCTACTTTGAGGGCTATTATGGGGCTGGTAGAAAAGACAGAAGGAAAAATTGAATACAATGGAGAAGATTTAACTGATTTCCATACAAAAGATATAGTTAAGAAGGGAATAGTACTAGTTCCAGAAGGGAGAAGAGTATTTGCCAATTTAACAGTAGAAGAAAATTTAATACTAGGTGCTTATACCAGAACAGACCTACATGGTATAAAAGAAGATATGAACAAAGTTTACGATATGTTTCCAAGATTAAAGGAAAGAAGTTGGCAAAAATCAGGAACTTTATCTGGAGGAGAGCAACAGATGTTAGCTGTTGGAAGGGCTTTGATGGTAAGACCAAAGGTGTTAATGATGGATGAACCTTCCTTAGGGTTAGCTCCTCTTCTTGTTAGGGATATATTTGAAATAATAAGGATGCTACATCAACAAGGAAATACTATATTGTTAGTAGAACAAAATGCTAAAAAGGCATTAGAAGTAGCGGATTATGCTTATGTATTAGAAACAGGAGAACTTGTTTTAGAGGGATTAGGTAAAGAACTTCTAGAAGATGAAAAGGTCAAGGAAGCATATTTAGGAGAAGCTAAATAAGTTTGATATAAAAGAGATGGCTTAATAGTCATCTTTTTTATTTTATAAAATATTTTTCAATAGGCATTTATACCTATTTATGGTATTGTAACCATATTGTAATGTAGGTGTAATACTTTAGTAAATTCTGTTTAATATACTATAATAAGATGAAGATATTCCTAAAGATATAAAAAGAGGAGTGATTTTAGTGAAAAGATTCATTAGTTTAGTGTTGGTGGCGGTGCTAGTTTTGGCTGTGACAGTCCCCGTACTAGCAGAGAAAAAAGGTAAGCCAAAAACACCAAATTCAAATAAACCAGTAACTAGAGAAGAATTTAACTCATCATTGTCTTCTTTATTAGAAGAATTTGGATATTCTTGGGAACCTGTTAAGGGAAAGAAGAATATTACTAGAGAAGATATGGTAATAATTCTAGGAGAATTACTAATTGATGAAGATATTATTGATGAAAACTTAATTGATCTACCTTTTAAAGATATAAAAAATATGAACAAAAATACTAAAGAAAAATTAAAAGCTTTATATAATGAGAACATTATGGAAGGTAAGACAAAGCATACATTTAACTTAAATAGTAAAGTAACCTATGGAGAATTGAAAAAGGTCTTAGAAAGAGTTAGAAAGGTATTAGAGTGGGAAAAAGATAAATGTGATAGAAATACCATACCATTTAAAGTAAAGGATATTGTAGATAGTAGAAAAGGTACAGAAGGAATAGTTGTAAAGAAAGATGAGGATAAAATAATCGTATCCATCACTAAAAAATTTGGTACACCTGGGTATGATATGGATATAAATAGAATAAGTAGAGTAGGTAATAGATATGAAATAGATTTATCTATTATTTCACCAGATAAAGATGCTATTCTACCTCAAGTAATAACTTATTTAACAGCTAATATAGAGATAGATGAAAAATATTTAGAAAAAACTCCTTATAGGTTTTATATAGAAGAAAGAATAAAAGAAAAAGAGATTAAAAAAGAGATACCTTTCAAGCAATTGAAAATAGAAGATAGTTATAATGGAAAGGAAGGAATAGTTGTAAAAGAAGAAAAGGGAAAAATATTTTTAGCCATTACAAAAAGATTTTCTACACCAGGATATGCTATGGCTGTGGAAAAAATTATATATAAAGATGGAGAGTATAAGGTTCATCTAATAGTTGTTCCTCCAAAGAAAAACGCTATTTTACCACAGGTAATAAAATACAGGACAATTAATTTAGAAATAGATAAAGATGATATAGGAAAACCCCCTTATGATTTTGTATGGCAGGTTCTACCTATAAAATTGTAACTATAATGTAACCAAATAAAAGGATAAAAAGGATATAATTAAATCAATAATGTAAATCTTTTTCGTTATTGATTAGAGGGGGGATAGGATGAAAAAAAGGGTTTTGTTTATTATCATTTTTGCTCTTTTTATATCATCAACTGCTTTTGCATCAACAGAAATGGAGCAAAAATTAGGGAATCATTGGTCTAAAGATGAAATCCAAAAAGATTTCTTGCTTTATTATTTTCCTTATTTAGCTAAGGAAAATTTTAATAGACTAAATCCTAATGACCCATTTTATGAAGATGAATTCCTTTTATCCTTTTCATCTTTGTTAAAAGATAAGGGTTATACTAGAGCAGAAATAGGTTGGAAGATGAAAATGACTAGAATTGAAATGGCAGAAATTTTAGGAGAAAAATTATTAGAAATAAAAGCTATAGAATCTAGTAATGAGAAAACTCCTTTTTCTGACATAGAAGATGTTTCTGAGGGAAAGAAAAAAGCCCTAGCAGATTTATTTAATGCAGGTTTAATCAATGGTCAATCGGAAACTATATTCAATCCTTATGCTCATGCTACTCAAGCTGAAGTTATAGTACTATTGCAGAGAATTGATGTTTTTTTAGACCAAGTAGATAAGCAGGAGGATGTAGATAATGGAGAAAAAGAGAAGCCAAAAGATTTAAAAGAACCAGAAGATCTTGAAGAACAAGAAGAACCTGAAGTTACTAACATACCTTTTACATTATCAGGAATTGTTCAATCTTATTCAGGAGCGGAGGGTATAACTTCAAATATAAAAGATAATAAACTATATGTAACAATAACTAAGTACTTTCCAACTTCTGGATATTCTATGGGAATAGATAAAATCCTCAAAGAAGATGATGAATACAAAGTTTACTTAGAAATTACTCCCCCAAGTAAAAATAGTGAACATTTAACTGTTATAACATATAAAACTATAACCATAGAAATAGATAGAAAATATTTAGATAGTCCCCCATACAATTTTGTATGGGGTAATTTTTTTATATTATTAAATTATATATAATATGATATAATGTAATAATATAAAAATGAATGGGATATTGATGAAAAAGTAGCTAATATGAACTAAGAGGCTTAGAAAAGGAGAATATATATGACCAAGACAGAAAAAGTAGCCCAATCAGCAGCAATGATTGCAATTTTCACTTTGATAAGCAAGTTTTTAGGGTTTATAAGGGAAGTTTTAATTGCATCAAAATATGGTTCAGGCTATGAGACAGATACTTATTTTGTTGCTATGACTGCCACAACAATTTTAATGACAACAATAGGAGCTTCCTTGAATACAACTTTGATTCCAATATTTACAGAAATAGAAGGGGGAAGAGGAAGGCAAGGCAAACTAAAGTATTTAAACAATATATTGAACATGGTGTTTTTTACCACAATAATACTAGCTTTATTAGGGTTTTTTTTATCACCTTTAGTAATTAAGATATTAGCTAAAGGTTTTACTGGAGAACAATTTGATTTGGCAGTAAAGTTAAACAGAATAGGTTTACCTATAGTAATTTTTTTAGGCTTTACATATGTTTTTTCTGGATATCTTCATAGTAGTGAAATATTTGGACCTCCAGCTATTATGGGGCTCCCTTATAATTTTGTATTTCTATTCTTTTTATTATTCTTAGCAGATAAAGGAAGAATAGAAGGACTTATGTTAGCTAGTGTAGTAGCAGCTTCCACCCAGTTTTTAATACAGGTACCTGCTATCAAACATCAAGGTTATAGATATAAAATAGATATTGATTTAAAAGAGCCTTATTTAAAGAAAGCATTGGTTTTAGTTTTGCCAGTTATGTTAGGGTCAGCAGTACAGCAGATAAATACTGTGGTAGATAGGACCTTAGCATCTAGTTTAATGGAAGGGAGTATTTCAGCTCTAACTTATGCATCTAGGTTAAGGGATTTAATAATTTCTGTATTTATTATGGCTATTACTACTGTAGTTTTTCCAATGTTATCTAAGGCTTTTTCCCAACAAGATAACCTGCAAGTTAAAAGGATAATGGGGCAAGGGATTAATATAATACTTATAATTACAGTACCTGCTACTGTAGGAATATTGATATTAGCAGAACCTATGGTAAGAATATTCTTCCAAAGAGGTGCTTTTGATTCTGTTGCTACTAATATGACTTCTCAAGGTCTTATATTTTATTCATTAGGATTAATAGGGGCTTCTTTGAGACTTATGTTGAACAGAGTATTTTATTCATTTCAAGACACAAAAACCCCTATGATAAATGGGGTTATAGCAGTAGGGATGAATATTATATTGAATTTAATTTTAGTTAAGTTTATGGGTCATGCAGGATTAGCTTTAGCTACAAGTATATCCGCAACATTTACAACATTTTTATTATTTTTAAGTTTAAGGAAAAGAATAGGTACTATTGGGCTTAAAAGGTATATAAAATGTTTTTTAAAAACTTTGTTTGCATCTTTAATAATGGGAGTAGCAGTGTATTACATATATTTTGGATTAACAGATAAATTAATAGATTCAGCAATAGGAGAGCTTTTAGTATTACTATTATCCATAGGTGTAGGAGCATTGCTTTACTTCATAGTATGTTCTATATTAAGGGTAAAGGAAATTAGAATATTGATTAAAAGATTAGTCAATAAATAAGACAGAGAATTTTTTTCTCTGTCTTATTTTGTGATAGTTTTCAATTTTTCTGCCTCTTTTTCTGACACCATATAAGCATTTACCGTTTTATCATCATAGCTTTTGACTTTCTTTATGGCTTCTTCTTTTGCCATTGGATCAGAAAATCTTACATCAACTACCACTACAAATTTTTTCCCCATAAATATCTCCCTTCTCCCTTTTATAATTATTATGTCCAAAAAAGGAGGATAATATGCCATATTCCAATAAACTATATTTGTTTGTTAAAACTATATTAGGGTACCATAATAATTACTATGATATCTTAATTTTTTATGGAGGACAAACCAATGAAAGATGTATTAAAATCTGCTAGATTTATTATAATAGTTGGAATATTAAGTAGGATATTAACTTTTACTAAGGAAGCATTAATAGCTTCTCAAATAGGTTGCTGTTTTGAAACGGATGCTTATTTTACTGCTTTTGTAGCTGCTACTTTATTGGCTGAAATAATTGGAGAAGGGATTAGTACTGGAATGGTGCCTATATTATTAAAAATAGAAGAGAAGGAGGGAAGTTGGAGAAAAGTGGATTATGTGAATAATCTACTCCATATTGTAATTTCCCTTTCCATATTATTAATGATATTAGGTTGGTTTCTATCTCCTATAGTGGTCAAGATTTTAGCCAGAGGATTTGTAGGTGAAGAATTTCAAACTACAGTAAACCTTATGAAAATAGGATTACCTATTATTATTTTCATAATAGTAAGAGCAGTGTTTATTGCATATCTACAAAGTTTTCATGCATTTAAAGCGGGAGCTAAGTCTTGGATTTATTATAATATGGTATATTTAATATTTCTTATATTTTTAAATAGATATGGAGTTTATGGATTGATGGCAGCAGGAGTTCTAGCTTCGGCAGTACAATTATATTCGGTAATACCTGCTTCCATAAATTATGGATATAGATATGAAAGGATTTTCGATCTTAATAATGTTTATATTAAAGAGTTCGGGATAATGTTAATGCCTATAATTATTGGTATTTCTATAAATAGGGTCAATGTAGTAGTGGATAAGTCTATTGCTTCTACATTATCTACAGGTTCTATTTCTTGGTTGAATTATGCTAATGATATTATTCAATTAGTTTTAGGGCTTTTTATAACTGCAATAGTAACTGTGCTCTTTCCTAAAATATCCCAGGAGTTTAATAGGGAAGATATTGAGTCTGTAAAATCTACAATGGCAAAAGGAACAAAGATATTGCTTTCCATAGTTTTGCCAGTAACTGTAATATTGATGACATTATCTCAGCCTATAGTAAAGTTATTATTTGAAAGGGGAGAGTTTGGACCAACTGCAACTTTATTTACATCACAAGCCTTAATATATTATGCTTTAGGTCTTGGGAGTATGGCTATGGTTTTAATACTTACAAAGGTACATTATGCAATGCATGACTCAATAACTCCAATGATAGCTGCAGTTATTGGAGTAATTTCAAATCTAGTATTAAATATAGTATTGTCTAAATACATGGGAGTAAAAGGGTTAGCTTTAGCTACGAGTATTTCCACAACTTTAGTCACAGTGTTGTTGATAAAAGACTTAAATAATAGGATAAAAGTGATAGATATACACAGGAATATGAAAGGTTTGTTGAGACTAGTATTGTCTTCAGTTATTATGGGGATTGTGATATTGTTACTTTATGATAAAATAAAAGATTTTAATGGATTAGAAGATATAGTAAAGGTGATAATACCCATATTTGCAGGATTAATGGTATATATAGGCATGGTTTATAAGTCAATAATAAATCAGGGAGCATAGTCCCTGATTTATTATTGATAAAATACATGTCCACCAATTCTTGATACATAAGATTTATTTTGTACAATCCAAGTACCTGCTGCTTTATTTGGGTTAAAAAAGTAAGTTGAATTCCCAACAGGTCTCATACCATTTAGAGCATCTTTTGCAGCATTTATACTTTCCTGTGATGGAGTGTTGTAAATCGTGCCGTCAGCAACAGGACTGAATTGAGGAATACTTCCATAGTATTCGAATATTACGTTATATATAGTGTTTGGAAAGCTTTTGGAATTAACCCTATTTAAAATTACATTTCCAACAGCCACCTTACCTTCATATGGTTCTCCTCCAGCTTCTGCTTCGATTATTCGAGCTAACCAGTGGACATCATCAGAATTATAATTTCTTATGCTTGTCCCTCCTCTTGAAGCTGTTGGATAACCATATAAGGTTCTTTGAGTTTCTGGTCCTGTAATACCATCAATTCTTATTCTATGGTCTATTTGAAAATTAATAACTGCTCTTTCTGTTATTTTTCCATATATTCCATCTATATAGAAATGATAGTAACCTTTGTTGCTTAATATTTTTTGAAGTCTCAAAACATCTTGTCCACGATGACCAAATTGCAATGTCCTAGAATATTCATTAGCTAAGACTGGTGTAGTTAACAATATTAACAACAACAAAACCAATAAAATATGTGCAATTTTTTTATTTTTCATTTTTATGCACTCCTTCCTAAATTTTGCTGACGAAGTTAGCTTTCGTATTGGGTCAGCCCCCCTGCGTTGGTTCCCTCGTACCTAAAATTTAGGATACAGTCCCTGCATTGATTTACAACAAAGTTATTATATAGGAATAAATATATTATGTAAACAACTTAGAGACAAATACCAGAAATTAGTGATTTATTAAAAACAAAAGAGTTAGGGTTAACCCTAACTCTTTTGTTTTACTTATATAATTCGACATTGTAACCTTTTTCTTGTAAATGATGAATTATTGTATTTTCCTCTACAAAATGCCCTGCTCCTACTACTAAAAAGTAGGTCCCTTTTTCTTCAGATTCCAAAATTTTTATAATTTTTTCTGTCATAGCTTTATCTCTTTGCCCAAATAACATATTAGAAAATTCATCTTCAGTTTCTTGATTTTCTCCTTTATAGCTATTAGCAAATCCGTCTATATCACCATTTTTCCATTGGCTTAACCATTCCTTCAATAGATAAGTGGAATCAATAGATTCTTCAGCTGGTGGATTTAAAATACTGTCTAGTACTATGCTTAAATAATTTTCTTGGAACTCATGGGACAATCCATCAAATAAGTCTGCTTGATATCTTATACCTTCTAGTTCAATAATTGGTTTTTGCTTTAACATAGCCTTTGAAAGAAAGTACATATCAATTCCTAAATTGGCTGCTTCTGACCCTTGTTCAAGATTTTGGGAATCTGTTGAGGATAAAACAGATAGATTGTTTGCTAAACTCCAAGGTTTAAATTGAAGAAATTGTTCCTGGGGGAGATTATATATTTCTAATACTTTTATTACTTTTTGGTAGGTTTCTTCACTTATATTGTCTTTCAATGTAGCTCCATCTTGATAGGTAGCTTTTTCCATAAAATAATCCAGACCACCTTCTTGTTCAAAAAGATTAGCCTCTACAATCAAAGCATCTGATTCGTTGAAAGATTGACGAAGATTTTGACTTATAGGATATAGCTCACTATTACCTATGTGAATAGAACCTAAAAAATAGATAATATTACCATTATGTTCTACTTTCCAAGCAAATCCTTTTGAACCTGCATCTAGCAAATTATAAGTATCTTCAATCAATCTAGCAGCTAAAATAACTGCCTGTTCTGTAGTACATACCTTATCTAATTCTAATCCTTTATTTGTTCCTTTTAGAATATTTCGTTCTTGCATATAATCGATAGGTGATTTTTCAGCAGGTATATTGTATTGAGCTAAAATATTATATAGTCTAATTATTACATCTTCTCTAGTTTTATCGCCTTTATGAGGAATTGGGGTAAACTTATCATCTTTTTCTAACTCTAATGTTTTTATTTTTTTAGCAGTATCTGTTAATAGGGTCTCTAATTTTTCTTCTGAAATACTTTCTGTGAAACCATCATAATACCATTCCATTGGATAGATTCCGTATCTTTCCCCTTCATTTAAATCCTCTACTGCCCATGAGCTAATATCAGGTAGGGATATCCCTTGTGCCCAAGTAGGTATAACTGATGTTATCATCATTGCTACAATCAATAATAGAGTTAATATACTATTTCGTATAGCTTTGTTTAATTTTTTATTCATACTACCACTCCTTAGAATATTTTATATAGAACCTTAGTTTAATTATTCTTTATTGGATGTTAAAAGTCAATGATAATGTTATATTAAAGAGAAATTTATCTTTATAGAATAATATATGAGTTAAAAATGTATAATAAAATTGACCAATAGTCATTTTGGTGTTATAATGATATTTATACAAAATGACCGTTAGTCAATTATACTTTCGTAATATAAGGAGATGATATTTTTGATATCAAAAATAGAAAAAAATAAAAAAATAAAAGAAAAATCCCTTTATACAGCAGCTTATGATTTATTTACTACCAAGGGAATAAATGAAACAGCCATTAGCGACATAGTTAAGAAAGCTGGAGTAGCTAAAGGAACATTTTATCTTTATTTTAAAGATAAGTATGACATACTGGATAAAATAATCCTTAATAAAAGTTGTCATGTACTAGGCGAAGCCATAAGACAAACAAAACTTAATAGTTTTAACAAATTTGAAGATGAGTTGTTATATTTTATAGATTATATTATCGAATATTTTAAAAAAGATAAACTTATGTTGAAGTTAATATATAAGAATCTTTCTTGGGGAATATTTAAAAAAGCCTATAAGGATTATGAAGAGATACATGAAATATATGGACTTTTTGAAAGGGGGTACGAGGATTCTTCTTTATCAAAAGAGGATATTGATAAAACATTGTTCATGATTATAGAATTAACAGGTTCTGTATGTTACAGTTCCATAATATTAAATGAACCCACTGGTATAGATGATATGAAGCCTATCCTTTTCAAAACTATAAAGAAAATTATTTAGGAGATGATTACATGAATAAATTTGGACAATTTGTGGCAAAGCATAGAAAAATGGTTTTAATAATTGCTACATTATTGTTGTTGCCATCTATTTATGGGATGGCGTCAACAAAGATTAATTACGATATTTTAACTTATTTGCCAAAGGATTTAGAATCGGTAAAGGGACAAGAAATACTAAATGAAGTATTTAATAGTTCTGCTACTGGGATGTTGATAATTGAAAATATGGAAGCAAAAGATGTGGTAAAGGTAAAGGAAAGGATATCTAAAATAGAAGGGGTAGAAAATATAACATGGATAGATGACTTTCTAGATATTAGCATACCTAAAGATATGTTACCAAATGAATTGAAGGAAATGTTCTATAGGGAAAATTCCACTCTGCTGATGATTAAGTTTACTCATGAGTCATCATCACCGATAACAGAGCAGGCCATAGTGGATATAAGAAATATATTGGATAAACAATCCTTTTTAAGTGGGATGGCAGCAGTATTAAAGGATACAGTAGATTTGGCTGATGAGCAAACCCCTATTTATGTAACATTAGCAGTAGTTTTAGCTACAGTAGTTTTGATGCTAACCTTGGAGTCTACCATAGTTCCGTTTATAATTTTAATAAGTATAGGATATGCCATATTATATAATTTTGGAACCAATATATTCTTTGGAGAGATATCCTATATAACTCAATCTTTAGCAGCAGTATTACAACTAGGGGTTACCTTGGATTATTCTATATTTTTACTTCATAGATATGAAGAAGAGAGTAAAATTTGTGAGGACAATAACGAAGCTATGGGAAAGGCTATAGCTAAAACAGCTTCATCTATTGTAGGGAGTTCTTTGACAACTATAGCTGGGTTTTTAGCAATAGCTTTTATGGAATTGACCATAGGTAAAGATATAGGGTTAGTAATGGCTAAAGGAGTAGTCTTTGGAGTTGTTTCAGTATTAACTATATTACCAGCATTAATACTTGTATTCCATAAGGCTATAGATAGGTTCAATCACGGAACTATATTACCTGAGTTTGGGGGATTAGCAAAGCTGGTTACTAAACATTATAAAGTATTTATACTGATTGGAATATTAATATTTTTACCAGCTTTTTATGGACAGAGAAATAATGAAGTATATTATAACTTAGATGAGTCATTACCAGATGATATGGAATCCATAGTAGCTTTTAGAAAATTAAAAGATGAATATAATATGATGACTACTCATATGGTACTTTTGTCAAAGGATGTAGATAATTATGAAATAGAAGAGATGATTAATGGAATTGAAAAAGTAGATGGAGTTGAGAATGTATTGTCCTATCAGAAGTTAATAGGAGCAAGGATACCAGAGAATTTTATTCCAGATAGTATAAAGGATAGGTTTGAACAAGGAGATTATAAGCAAATATTAATAAATTCAAAATATAAAGCAGCAACAGATGAGGAAAATACACAAATAGAAAAAATAGAGAAAATTGTTAAAAGTTATGATGAAACTGGAATAGTTACAGGAGAAGGAGTTCTTACAAAGGATTTAATAGATATAGCTGATAAGGATTTTAAAAGAGTAAACACTATTTCCTTTGCAGCAGTTTTTTCAATAATCCTTATTGTATTTACTTCTGTTTCCATACCAATGTTTTTAATACTTTTGATAATGTTAGCAATATTTATCAATATGAGTATTCCTTATTATTTAGGTAGTTCAATACCATTCATAGCAGGTATAGTAATTGGTTCAATCCAGTTGGGAGCAACGGTGGATTATGCCATATTATTGACTACTAGGTTTAGGGAAGAGATAAGGAATGGTTATGAAAAATTTGAAGCTATGGAAATTACAGTTAGAGAATCTGCAAAGTCTATAATTACTAGTGGTTTAGCGTTTTTTGGTTCTACTGTTGGAGTGGCCATAATATCTGATATGGAATTGATAAAGAGTTTAAGTACTATGATAGCAAGGGGAGCATTGATAAGCACAATGGTAATATTATTTATACTGCCAGGAGTATTAACAGCTAGTGAAGGTTTTATTAGTATGACATCTAAAAATTGGGAAAAAAGTATAAAAGAAAAAGTTGAGAAAGGAAGGATTTCATATGAAAACAGATAAGATAATTGCTAGAGTATTGATTATAGTAATGACTTTAACTATTTTATCTTCAAATGTTGTAATGGCAGAAGGTAAAGTTTTTAAGGAAGAAACTGTATATGTAAATTTAAATAATAAAGGCGAAGAATTAGGGAAAATATCTAGTATTTGGATCCATTCTGATACTCCTTTAGAAACTGTGGAAGATAAAAGCGAATTAAAAGATATAATAAATATCAAAGGTGATGAAGTACCAATTATAGAAGATGGAAAATTAATATGGGAAACAGATAAAAAGGATATATATTATCAAGGGAAAGCAGATAAATCATTACCTATACAACCTGAAATTAAGTATTACCTAGATGGTAAGAAAGTAGATGTAGAGGATATAGTTGGAGAAACAGGAGATATAAAGATTACTATAGATATTAACAATAAAGATATACGTAATGGAGTATATACTCCATATATGGTGGCTACTGTAGTAAATTTACCTGGAGGAAGAGCCTTAGCTGAAACTTTGAATGAGGCGTTAAAAGAACAAAAAACAGCTTTAGAAGGAATTAAGAATTCAAGTGATGAATTGGTATTAGCTTTAACACAACTGGAAGAAGGGCTAATAGAAGCAGAAGAAGCTTCAGTAGAATTGTCCCAAGGAATTGAAAATATAAATGTTGGACAACAGAAAATTAATAGTGGGTTAAACGAGTTAGCTACAGGAACTAAAGGATTGAAAGTTGTTTCCAAGCAATTAATAGAAGGGAGTTCAGCATTACAAGAGGGGGCAAATAACCTAAATGAAAATGCTTTAATTGCAAAAGAAGGAACAACTCAATTTATAGAAGGTTCTAAAGGATTGGCTAAAGGTACTGAAGATTTAACTAATGGATTGAGAGAATTAAACAAAGGAGCAGGTAATTTACATGATGGTATATCTGAACTGTCAAAAGGAACTGATGAATTAGTTCAAGGTGGAGAAAAATTAAAAGAAGGAAGCCATAAATTAACTGAAGGAGCCAAAGAATTAAATGAAGGTATGCATCAGTTCCACCAAGAAGGAATAAAGAAGATGGATGATGAGTTAGGGGGCAGTGATTTAAATATAACCGATATAATAGAAAACAAAGATAAACTAGTAAAAATATCTAAATCCAATACGAGTTTTACAGGTATAGGTGAAGATATGGATGGAAGCCTTAAATTCATCATGAAAACGGAAGGAATAAAGGGAGAAGAAAAACAAGAAAAAGTTGAAATAGAACCAGAGCAGACCGCCCTGCCGATGATTTTTCTCTCGAATGAATCATCCAGGTTAAAGGTGGTCTCTGCCGACCCCAGAAACAGGTAGCCATGCGGATTGAGCTGCCGGCGAATCCGTTGCAGGATACTCTTTTTGGTCTCCTGGTCGAAATAGATCAGCACATTGCGCAGAAAAATAATGTCCATCTTCGCCAGCATCGGCCAGGGCTCGGAGAGATTCATCTTGCGAAAGTCGAGC
>NZ_DATHXO010000248.1:0-2268 GCF_035459645.1 Schnuerera sp. | reverse complement strand
GAATGTGTTAACTAGCTTAAATCAAATAACAGGATATATGAGTGTGGCCAATGCTGATATGATGGGACAAGATTTAATGGAAATTACAGCCCATATAGGAGCAAGACCAGACCATAGCTTGTGGCAAGGAAGGATTGTATCTAGAAGTGGAAGAAGTGACTACTTATCCCTAGATGATATAGGTTATGGAGAAGTAGATGGGTTTCAAGGAGTTAATTGTCGGCATGGATGGTTTCCATTTTTTGAAGGAATATCAACCCCGGCATATACAGAAAAGCAACTAGAAGATTTAGAAGGGGAAATTATAGTATTTGATGGAAAAGAATATACAGCCTATGAAGCAAGTCAAAGACAAAGGCAACTAGAAAGAGCAATGAGACACACTCAAAGAAACCTAATAGCATTTGAAAATGCAGGATTGGAAGATAAGGCACTGTCAATGAAAATTAAACTTAAAGGGCAACAAGATTTATACAGAGAATTTAGTAAAACAGCAGGAATAAGACCTAAGTTTGAAAGAGCGAATATATATAGGGGGTAAGTCAATGAATATACCAGATAAAATAAGAATAAGTGGAGTAGAATACAAAACAATAGTATCGAGTGAACCTATATTCCTAGACAATATAAGAGTCTATGGACAAATTGATTATGATAAAAAAGAAATTACTATAGATGAAACCCTGCAAGATAAACAAGGGCAATTACAAACCTTTTTACATGAAATTATCCATGGAATAGTGCACGATAGGGAATTAGACTTTAAAAATGACAGCGAAGAAACTATTGTAGACCAACTAGCTAAAGGATTTTATCAAATTATAAAAGATAATCCAGAATTATTTAAACAATAGACACAAAATCTTAATTTTGTGACTAATAATTTGTCTTTAAGCAATAGACATTAAACAGGCTTATTTTTATTGGTTACTGAACCTATAATCAGAACTCTAAGTGATGCCGACCACTTTAAAAGGCTAAGAGGAAAGGAGAATATAAAATGACTAAAGAACAATTAGAAGCACTAGGATTAAATGAAGAACAAATAAAAGAAGTATTTAAATTAAACGGCATAGCAGTAAATAATGCCAAGGCAGATTATGAAACCATTAAAGCTGAAAAAGAAACCTTAGAAGAACAACTTGAAACAGCTAACAAAGAAATTGAAAGCTATAAAGAAATGGACATCGAAGGTATTAAGAAGGCAGCAGAAGATTACAAAATTAAGTTTGAAACAGCACAAACCGAAGCACAGAAGGAATTAGAAAAGATTAAATTTAATCACGCCCTTGAAAATGCTTTAAAAGGGGCTAAGGCAAAAAATGTTAAGGCAGTAAAGGCTTTACTTGACCTAGAAGGATTAAAGCTAAATGAGGATAAAATAATAGGTCTAGATGAACAGTTAGAAAGTATCAAAACTGAAAATGATTATCTATTTGAAACAGAAGAAACAAAAGGAGATAATCCTATATTTACTAGACCAACTGATAGGGAAGACACAACAACAAAAGAAATGGACTTAGGAAGTGCATTAAAAGATTACTATAAATAAAAAGGAGAGATAATATATGGCTATTACATTAGAACAAGCAAAAGTAGGGATGGCAGATAAGGTAGACCAGCAAGTTATTGACGAATTTAGAAGGGGTTCATTATTATTAGATAAAATGGTATTTGATAATTCAGTATCCCCTGGTACTGGTGGAAGTACATTAGCTTATGGGTATCAGAGATTAGAAACTCCATCAACAGCAGGGTTTAGGGCATTAAATAGCGAGTATGAAAACAATGAAGCACTAAGAAAGGCCTACACTGCATATCTGAAAATATTCGGCGGAACTTTCAATCTAGATAGGGTAGTTATAAATACCAGTGGAGCAATAGATGAACTACAGTTCCAATTACAACAAAAAATCAAAGCAGCTATCAACTTATTTCACTACACTGTTATTAATGGGGATAGTGCAGTAGATGAATTGGCATTTGATGGATTGGATAAAGCTTTAATAGGCTCATCTACAGAGATAGGAACTGATAAGATTATAGATCTATCTGATACATCAGCAGTTGACAATAATTACTTTAGTTTCCTAGACGAATTAGATAACTTCTTAGCAGAATTAGATGGGAAACCTACCTTCCTTATGGGTAACTCTAAGTTAATAACTAAAATCAAGGGCGTAGCTAGAAGAGGGCGGGCGTGAGCGGCGCGTACGCGCTGCTGGCCGCCTACCTGAGCGTGCGCATCGCGCTGCGCGACTTCGGCCG
>NZ_DATHXO010000247.1:0-1614 GCF_035459645.1 Schnuerera sp. | reverse complement strand
ACTAGTGAGGAGGGGAATTAATTGAAAAAATTTTTTTACCTATTTAAAGTATCCTTAGAAAAAGTCTTTAAAGAACGGTTTAGATATAAGTTTAATACATTTTCAAATATATTAATTTTGTATATATTATTCATGGCAATGTTTGCAGGAATTAAAGGCTTTGGTATTCAAATGGGAGTATCTCCTATAAATATGGAAGATACCTTGGAAGGATTTATAATTGGATATTTCTTATGGACTATTATGATGATGGCTTATTCAGATATAGCTTATACTATAGTAAGTGATGCTAATAGAGGCACATTAGAACAATTAAATATGTCTGACATTAGTCTAGCATTTATATTAACCACCAGAAGTTTTGCAAATTTATTATTAGATTATTTAATCTCCATTATTTTACTTTTTATTATAATGAATTCAACTGGTTATTGGATTGATATCAATATATTTTCCATTATAGTTCCTATATTTATAGGTATCTTTAGCATATTAGGTATAGGACTAGTATGTGGCGGATTAGCTCTCATTTTCAAAAAAGTACAATCTTTATTAAATGTTATCCAATATTTTTTAATAGCTTTACTTATGGGAAATACAAATCGATTGGTTACAACTGTTCTTCCTTTTCGACTTGCCGTTGAGAAAGTTTATATGATGGTATTTGGAGGGCATTCTCTTTCAGATTTTTCTTTACTAGACTATGGAATGATGATAGGAAACTCCATTCTATACTTTAGTATAGGTTTAGTGGTTTTTAATCAATGTGTTAAATTGGCAAAAAACAAAGGGTTATTAGGACAATATTAATTTTATGCTCTGTAAAGGTTCTTAGTTTACAGAGCATAAAAAATCACCCTAGTTTCATAACTACAATTTTCATTAGTTATTGAAGAATATCGGTTATTCTGTTACACTAAAATATCTTCTTCCAATTCTCCATATCATCAATCCTATAACAAAACCAATTAGTGCTGCCAACACCCACCCAAATCCATAATCGAATCCTGGCAAATATAAATGCCCAATCTTAATAATATTTTTAATTATTAAATTTTCTTGTATAGACTGAGGTAATGCCTTACATAAATCAAAAAATGCTGCAATAATTGTAAACCCAGTTGTCCATCTATACACATCTCTCTGCTTATGAATAAATGGGGATAATAAAGACAATAGGATTAAAGTGATTGCTAAAGGATATAAAAACATAAGTACTGGTATAGATAACTGGATTATATTATTTAAGCCAAAATTAGCAATTATAAAAGAAAAAAGTGTAAATAAAATAGCATAACTTCTATATGAAATTGATTTTGGAAACATTTCATTAAACATTTTAGAACAAGCAGTTATTAACCCAATAGCCGTTTTCAAACAAGCGACTCCTACAATGGCTGCTAATAATATTTTGCCAATGAATCCAAAGTAATGATCACTAACCATAGATAAAATAATACCACCATTAGCTGCCCTATCAACACTACCTAAACTTGTAGTTCCCATATATACTAATGAAGCATAAATAATAGCCATGCCTGTAATGCTAAATAAACCTGATTTACATGTTTCAAAAGCAATCAAACGTGGATTCTTGATGCCAAATTTTTTAAT
>NZ_DATHXO010000246.1:0-4379 GCF_035459645.1 Schnuerera sp. | reverse complement strand
ATTACTCGCCCTCTACTCTGTTCTATAAACCTGAGAGTTTCCCCATACAAATGGATTGCTCCTTCGGTGCTCACGCTTTTCAGAGTTTCGTCAAAGCACGGTTCTTTTGCCTGAGATCATCATTGTATAATGGCAAACTATACAACTTATTCCTTCGGCGCCTAAAAATTGGTCTCTCCCGCACTTTTCATCCGAAAATATATTATTGTTTGATATAATTTTCACAGTCCACTGATATTATAATATATAAACATAATTTTAACAAGTCTTTTATTGAAGAAATTTTGTTTTTTTTTAATTTTTATCTTCTAATTGATCTAATACATAAAGGGATATATTAGAAGAATGGTCAGAAATCCTTTCAAAATTACTTAATAAGTCTAGGAAAACTGCACCAGAACTTGGTTGACATAAAAATTTGTTTAATCTATCAATATGAGTAGTTCTATATTCCTTTTCTAAAGCATCTATATCTTCTTCTAACCTTAATACCTCTCGTGCTTTTTCAAAATCAATATCTTTGAGAGCTTCTAAAGTCTTTTTAAATACTTGATGACTCTTATTAAATATATTGTCAAATTCTTCAATGGCATTATCACTAAATTGTAGCCTTTCATCTACTGATGTTTGAGCTAGTTCTGCAATGTTATCTGCATGATCTCCCACTCTTTCAATATCATTTACTACATTCATCAAGATATTAACGTGAGTGTATTGCTCATCAGTTAAAGGTGCATTGGAAAGTTCTACCAAATACTCCACTATATCTTTTTCTAATCTATTGATTACTTTTTCTTGCGAAAAAACCTCTTGAGTCAATTTTTCATCTTTATTCTTAAAAGCCTTTGCTGCTACAATCAAATTTTCTTCCACAATTTTGCCCATTCTAAGTACTTCTTTGTTTACTTGACCTAAGGCAATAGATGGCGTTTCAATTATTCTTAAATCCAAAAATCTTAAACCTGCTTCCGCTGTTTCTTCAATATCCCCAGGAACTATTCTCATAGCAGCTCTTACCAAG
Organism: Schnuerera sp.; assembly: GCF_035459645.1. Taxonomy (NCBI): domain Bacteria; kingdom Bacillati; phylum Bacillota; class Tissierellia; order Tissierellales; family Tepidimicrobiaceae; genus Schnuerera; species Schnuerera sp. Next base: position 3,358 of record NZ_DATHXO010000246.1, on the reverse strand, counting down.
AAATTTGCAAAGGGGAGTTGAATAGCCACGTTTATTATATTAAATAATGTATGAGCATTGGCAACCTGCCTCTGTATATCATTAGGTGATAATTTTAATACAATTTTCTGTATAGGTACTCTTAATAAAAACATGAAAATAATTGTACCTACCAAATTGAATAAAAAGTGGATTACAGCAGCTCTCTTTGCAGTTTTATTAGTTCCTACGCTGGAAATTAAAGTGGTAGTAGTCGTACCAATATTGTCTCCAAAAAGTATAGGAAATGCAATATTTAAATTAATTAGTCCTTGTGAAGCCAATGCCTGCAACAAACCTATTGAAGCACTACTACTTTGCAATATAGTAGTTAAACCAAGTCCAACTAAAATGCCTAGAATAGGATCATTTAAACTGACCATAATATTTCTAAATGTGGGACTGTCCGCTAAGGGTTTTAAACCATTCCCCATCATGCCCATTCCAATAAAAAGTATACCAAAGCCTATCATTGTTTCAGCAAAGTTTTTAGCCTTTTTATTAGATGAAATTATCCAAATACCCATTCCAATTGCAACCGCCAACGGTGCAAAATCAGTTAGCTTAAAAGCAATTAATTGGGCGGTTATAGTAGTTCCAATATTAGCTCCCATTATAACACCAGTAGCTTGAGGCAAAGTCATAAGCCCAGCATTTACAAAACCAATAACCATGACAGTAGTAGCACTACTACTTTGTACAACCATAGTAACTAAAGCTCCAACTATAACCCCCATAAGTCGGTTATTTGTTAATATTTCTATTAATTTTTTTAACTTTTCACCAGCAGCTTTTTGTAAGCCCGTACCCATTAAATTCATACCATATAAGAAAAGCCCTAGTCCACCTAATACCGGTAATGCAATCTCCATTTGTATCCTCCTGACTAACATTAGATTTGAAATTTATCTTTTGCATGAGTCTAATTCTATATTAATACAATTTTGAAACTTAGTTTGTTAAATTTTTGTAAAATATTATTCTAAATGTGGAAAATCTAACTGTCTCAAAACCTCAAATAATATAATATTAACAGAGTTTGCTAAATTTAATGATCTTTTTATTCCTTCTTTCATTGGAATTTTTATTGTTTTATCCCAATTTTTGTTTAATATTTCACTTGAAAGACCTTTTGTTTCCTTTCCAAATACAATAAACGGGTTTTCAGGATAATTTATATCTGTATAATAATTTTTCCCCTTAGTTGTGGCATAAAAGAAGTTTTTACCACTATATTTTTTAAATAATTCTTGGAAATTTTCATAATAATGAATTTCTACCAAATTCCAATAATCTAGGCCTGCCCTTTTCAGATACTTATCTTCTACAGAAAAACCTAAGGGTTTAACTAGATGAAGAGCTGTATTGGTAAGAGAACATGTTCTAGCTATATTTCCGGTGTTTTGGGGTATTTCTGGTTCTACAAGTACAATATTTATTCCCATTAAAGACACTCCCTTTACTTGTTTAATACATACTTTTCTATTGCTTTTCCCACTCCATTTTGATCGTTAGTGTCCGTAACCACATGAACACAGTCTTTAATGTTTTGAGCTCCATTTTTCATGCCAATAGCTAATCCAGCAGTTTTAAACATAGATATGTCATTTTCATTATCCCCTATAGCTACCACTTGTGATTTGTCAATATTTAATTTTCCAATTAAATGTTCTAGCCCTGTGCCTTTAGATACTCCTTCATTCATTACTTCAATATTGTTATGCCAAGAACTAGAAACATTAATTCCGTCTATACTACTTAACTTCTCCCTAAATTTTAAAAGCTTATCAGTATTTTCTTCAACAAAAACAAATTTATAAACCGTTGGTTTTTTCTCACCAAAAATTCCAATAGGTGTTTTAAATAATTGAAGATTTATGCTCTGTTTTTTTAAACTGTCTTCATAGAATTGGTAGTGTTTAAAATATCTATTATCAGTTTCTTTTGAGTAAAATGTGTTAGTATCATAGAAATGGTAATAAATATTATCTTCCTCTGCAATTTCTACCACTTTATTAACTGAGTCAATGTTCATAGGGTTCTCATATATTATATCCTTTTGAGAAGAAATCAAAGCTCCGTTACAAGCAATTACTGGATTTTTCAATCCTATTTTTTCTCTATAATACAAAGCAGAGCTTAGTATTCTTCCTGTTGATAAAACAACATGTATTCCTTCATCAATGGCTTTAAATAAAACTTCCTTATTTTTCTCAGAAACTTTATTTTGACTATTTAACAACGTTCCATCCATGTCGATAGCTATCAATTTATACCTCATCTATTTTCCTCCTCTTCATTTGCCAAATTAAATATACCATAAATTTTCAAATAGTCAACAAAAAACTCTTTTTCATAATTAAAAAAAGAGTTGCAAATTAGAACGAAACGAATCGTTAAACTATACTATTCATTTCTAAAGTTAGCAATCTCTGTTTTAAGTCAAGACCAGCTCCAAAGCCAACTAGTTTCCCATTGGAACCAATTACCCTATGGCAAGGTACCACTATTAATATAGGATTTTTGTTTAATGCTCCTCCTACTGCCCTATATGCCTTAGGACTTCCAATACTAATTGCAATATCCTTATACGTTTTAATTTCACCGTAAGGAATTTTCAATAGCTCCATCCATACCTTTTTTTGAAAATCTGTTCCTTGTAAATCAAGGGGCAAAGAAAATATTTTTAAATCTCCCTTTAGATATTCTATTATTTGATTATGAAAATTATATTGATATTTTTCTGTCTTTATAGTTTGTCCATATTTTTTATTTACATGATTAACTATATTTATTGCTCCATTTTTTGCCAAGGAAAGATAAATTATTCCTTTAGAAGAAAAAAATATATACATCTTTCCTATTAAGGTATCAAAATCATAATATTTAATATCCATAACTTTATCCTTCCCGTGATATTCTCCATTGTTCTCTAGCCATTTTTTCCAGCATAGGGTTATTGCTTATATTAGAATTGGATAAAACTCCATTAAACCATTTTACAGCTTCGTTTCTAAAACCAAGTCTTCTGTTAATCTCTCCTAATAAATATGTCAACTTTAATTCATCCATATTGGTATTTACTAAAGATTCCTTATAAAAACCTTCTTCAAAAAAATCTTTTGTGAAACTTAAAAACCTTTCTTCCTCATCTTTGTTCTCTTCAATTCTATATAACCAAGCTAAACTTAAACATAAAGAACCTAGATCAATTTTTTTATAATCCAACAGTTGTCCTACATAAAGAGCTAATTTATATGTAGTTATTGCTTGATCTATATTTCTTTTATCTCCATAACTTCTTTTATTCCATTTAGAACTAACCTTTTTTAACACTATT
>NZ_DATHXO010000245.1:0-2097 GCF_035459645.1 Schnuerera sp. | reverse complement strand
AGTAGAGAAACAGTAAAGAAAATCATAAGGGAAAATGGAGCAATAGGCAATCTAGAACTTGATATAGGGAAGAAAAGAAAGGTAAATACAATCTACATAGAAGCAGATGAAGACCACGTTCCATTACAAAATGGAAAGAATAAAGAAATGAAATTAATCTATGTTTATGACAATAAAACAAAAATAAATAAGGGAAGAACAAAACTTGAAAATGTAAGGTATTTTACTGGAGAGATGAATCCTGAAGATCTGTGGACAGAGGTCGCAACATATCTAGATGAAGCCTATGATTTAGATTTGGTAGAAGATATATTTATAGCAGGAGATGGTGCTAATTGGATTAAAAGTGGTCTTGAAATAATTAATGGCAGTAAATATGTGCTTGATCATTATCATCTTAGTAAATATGTAAAAATAATAACTGCTCACCTTGATAGCCTTGAAAATCCAATATATATCGATGAACCATTATGGAATTATATGAAAGCTGGAAATAAAAAATGTACAATGGAAATTATAAATTTTGCAATAGAAGAGACACCAATAAAAAGCAAGAGAGAAAGTATGAAAAGAGCCAAAAGATATATATCAAATAATTGGGAAGGCATTAAAAATTTATTTGGAGAAAAGAAATATAGATGTAGTGCAGAAGGTCATATAAGCCATATACTATCTGACAGATTAAGTTCAAGACCAATGGGCTGGAGTGTAATTGGAGCAGACGAAATGGCACGTATGAGAGTCTATAAAGCTAATGGTGGTAGCATAAAAGAGTACTATAGAAAACTTAGAACTGATAGAAAAAAAGAAGAAAAAGTTTTAGAACTTGATGAAAAAATAATAAATGGAGTAAAAAGAACTTATAACAATATAGATCCGGATATAATGACAGATATGCCATATATATCAAGGACAGAGGGTAGATGGCTTAAAGATATGCTTAGAGCCTCATATTTTTAAAGTTTAATGTACTTTAAAATACAATATAAATAGGTACAAAATAGCCTATTAACTTAGGTTTATTAAGGTAAAGCGAAATTAAAATTACAAATTATTACATTATATGATTATGGAGTTATTATTCTAATATTATTTAGAAAATTATTTTTTAATTGTTTTCCAACAATTACTTGACACTATCGAACGAGTTGCTAGACTACCTATAAGGAATTGAAACTTGAATAAACCTATGATAGAGCCTAGACCATTTGCCATTTTGCCACCAGCATATAAAACTGGTCCTGTTGCTGCAGCTAATCCTGCCATCTTAACTATTGTTTCTTGTGTTTCAGGATTTAACTTACTAAACCATTCTGCTAAATTCTTGGCACCTTCAGCCAGCTTAACTATATGAGGAACTACTATTTCACCTATAGTTATACCTGCATCTTTTAAGTAGTTTTTAGCTATTTCAATCTGACTAGCAGTAGTCTTGTATCGTTGTTCTGCTTCTTTTGTCAATGCTGTGTTCTCTTCCCAAGCATTAGTTCCAATTTCAAGAGATTCTGTAAATACGTCACTTGCTCCCGATGCTCTTAATAATGCATCCCTTAACCTAACCTCTGATATACCCATATCATCAAGTACTTTAATAGCAGATAATCCTCTTTCTTCTGCAGTTCCTAAGCCTTGAATAAATGTAATTATAGCCCCTGCTGCATCTTCCTGGAATGCTCTTCTAAATTCTTCTCCACTCATTCCTGCTACATCTGCGAATTCTTTAAGCCTTTCTGAATTAGTTTCTACTGCTAGTTGCATGTCAATCATTACTTTGGAGAAAGCAGAACCTCCTGCCTCTGCTTCAATACCAACGGAACTTAAAGCACCAGCAAAAGACATTATCTGTGCCTCTGTAAGTCCTATTTGAGATCCAGCTCCAGCAAGCCTTAGCCCCATAGCCACGATTTCTGCCTCTGTGGTGGCTAAATTATTGCCTAAATCAACTATAGTAGATCCTAATCTATCAAAATCTTGCTGACTCATACCAGTAATATTAGCAAGTCTTGCCAAAGCTGTAGCTGCTTCATCTGCAGAAAGATTTGTAGCCTCTCCTAAATCAATCATTACACGGGTAAACCCTAGAATATTATCAGTTTC
>NZ_DATHXO010000244.1:0-5872 GCF_035459645.1 Schnuerera sp. | reverse complement strand
AGAAATATTATAATTTCTATTTAAAATATCTTTTATATATTCACTATCATCAAATTCCTCTAATTTAATTGGTATTTCTTTTTTATCATTAATATTTACTTCTTCAATTTGTACTGTAGTAATCGAATCACTAGCTGTTTGATGATTGTCCTTATTCTCTCTTAGTATTATCTCTATATTATTAACTTTTCCATAATTTATATTATCTTCGCAAATTGATATTTTCATTTCCTCAACTTCATACTCAGTAGACTGATATATCAACTCCCTAATTTCATCTTTCATTTTACTTAAATAAATATCTTTTACCTGTTTTTCTTGTAAAGATGCCAATTCCAGATCATCCTTATATTCAATATTGCTTTGCTCTATAGTATGGCGAAAAACTTCTTTGTCTACTTGAAAATCCTTATGAATTAATTTTATAAATGGTGTAATTATAACAATTATTACAAATAGTCCTATTACCATATCTATATATCTTTTCATATTGCTATTAGGTAGGGCTATTTCTATAATAGAAATTAAAGCAAATATTATAGCAATATCTTTTATCCATATTTTTAAAAATTCTACTATCCCATGTAATCACCTACCTAAACATTATAGTAGTATTTCCTGCTTCAACAATTACTGTAATGGTTATAAAAAACATAGTAGCAACAGAAAGCATTCCCACCAGTAATAGCAAAAGAGATTTGGCCACTTCACTAAAACAACTAGAAATACTAATTGACGCAATAGGTTCAACAAGAGCAGCTATACCTTTATAAGCAAATATAAGCACTATGATCTTTAATGCAGGAATAATACATATGAAAAACAATATTAATAAGCCTATAATTCCAACCCCATTTTTTAATATAGCCGAACAACCAACTACTGCCTCTACAGCATCGGATAAAAATTTCCCTATTATTGGTATAAAATTATCTACAGCAAACTTTGCTGTTCTAATAGTCACCCCATCAATATTTGCTCCTATTCCATACATAGTGATAATTCCTATAAATACAGTAAAAGATGCACTCATTAAAACAATAATTATTTGTCTCATCAATTCTGATAATTTTGAAAATTGAACTTTTTGAGATATATTACTTATCACTCCGATGATAAAAGTGAAAAAAATAAGTGGAAGCACTAAATCCTTAATTAAAGAGCCAATTACATTTACTACCCCAATTACCATAGGATGAAAAATAAGTCTAGTATTTGCTCCTCCTATTGCCGTTAATAAAGTTAATAGAATAGGCAGTATAATTTGCATAAAATTAACCATTTGTTCTACAGTTTTCCTAGCTAAATCCAAGGATAACATAAAACTATTCATCATCAACATAGCTAAAATTATATAACAGGCATAATGGGCTAGTTGGGAGACAGTATCTTTTTCAAAAGCATTTTGCAAATTAGTCAAAACTGAACAAGCCACAGTTATTATGAGTAATTGAACTATTAAATTTAAATTGTTTAATATCTCATTAAAAAATATCTTTATTATCCCTTCTTTTATTTGGTTCATGTTTAGCTTGTTTTCACCTTTCACTGCAGATATAATATATTCTTTTAAGTTAATTTTAGGAAAAATTCCTTCATTGCCTCTCAATATATCTTCTAATATAAGTTCTAATTCTCCTATATTCAAACTATTTAACTGTTCTTGTAAAAATTTATCTGTAATACCAAGATTATTTTCATCTGTATTTTGCCCATAAGAGCAAGATGAAATAAAAAGTATTACTAAAACTATCAAAAATAAAATTCGTTTGTTATCCATTTTTTTCACCTTTTAAGGGAGTATTTTTATTATCAATTCCATTAATGCCAGTAAAATTGGTATTGCTAATACCATCATTACTATCTTTCCACCTAATTCTATTTTAGAAGCAATTGCTTCTTCGCCAGCATCTCTAGATATTTGAGCACCAAACTCTACTATATATGCAATTCCAATAATTTTTAAAATTGTTGAAAAATACGTAAATTCAATAGTGGTACGTTTAGCTAATTGACTTAATGTTTCAACAATATATACTAATTTATCTAGAATCATAAAGAAAATAAGGATACCGGCAACTAAGCTAATAAATATTGCAAATTCAGAGCCAATAGTTCTTCGTACTAATACCGCCAATATTGTTGATATAATTCCTATACTAACTATTTGTATAATTTCCATAATCTCACTTCCCTTTTAATATAACTGAAATAAAGTCTTTATACTGTCAAATAATTTGGATATTAGCCCAATAATCATGCTGAATACAATTACAACCCCTACTAAAGTAGTAATATAAGCAAATTCTTCCTTTCCTGCCTTAGCTAAAATAGTATGAAGTATACCTAGTAATATACCTATACTTGCTATTTTAAATATCAAATCGATATTCATAATTTTCTCTCCTCTATAACAGTATTATCACAATAGCAATCCCAGTAAGTATTCCTAAATTCTTATACATCTTTTCATTCTTATCCTTCTCCAATTTAGCTTCTCTTTGGAGAACAGCAATTTGATTTAAAATAAATTTGAAGTTTTTTTCTTGATCCTGTCTATCTGATGAACCTAAAACTCTTCCTAATGATAAAAATATTTCTATATCCCTATCTTTAAAACTTAATCTATCTTTCAATAAATTCACTACATTAGAAAAACTATGAAATATGTCTCCTTTTTTATTTTCTAATAAATGTCTCTTAACTTCTTCAAATATAAAGGATACTTTTTTATTTCCTTTGTTGTAAACGTTGGTTAAAGCTTCTGGTAAAGGAACTGCTCCATAGACTATTTCTGTTTCCAATATTTTAAAACATTGTTCTAAGTATATTAGATTATAATATCTATTAGAAAATCTATTACCATAATAAAATCCAATCAAAGTAGTAGAAAGAATTATCAGTAATCCTCCCATGGCTTTTATCAAACCCATAAAATCCCTTCTTTCTATTTGATTATGGAGGTAAAATAATCCCCCTCTATAATATCTTTTAAAGTGCCTACCCCATTAGAATTATCTAAGAATATAAATCTTTTAAATATCTTATCTTCTATTAGCATTTTCATGCTTTTTTTTGATAGTAAATCCTCCAAGGTACTACCATGTATAGTTGCAATAATCTTTACTCCTGCCTTAAGAGCCTCATGAATGGCATCTACATCATAAATACTACCTATTTCATCCATAGCTATAACTTCTGGTGACATAGACCTTATAAGCATAGTTGTCCCATCTCTTTTATTACACCCATCTAAAACATCTGTCCTTAAGCCAATGTTAAATTGAGGCATTCCATTATACATACCTGCAAGCTCCGATCTTTCATCAATAACTCCTACTTTTAAACCTTTTTCTCCCATCATATTACATCCATTGCTTAAATTTCTAATCAAATCTCTTAATATAGTGGTTTTACCGCATTGAGGCGGAGAAACAATTAATGTGTTATAAATGGTTTGGGGAAAATCTACAATATACTTTATTAGTTTTTGAGAAGTACCTAGTTTTTCTCTAGCAATTCGAATATTCAAAGAAGATATATCCCTAATAGTTTCAATTCCATTTAATCCATATACTACCTTTCCTCCTATGCCTACTCTATGGCCTCCCCTTAAGGTAATAAACCCATTTTTTATTTCTTCTTCAAAAGCATATACTGAATAGTTGCTAACAAGTTGAAAAGTTTCCATTAATTCTCGCTTTTCTACCAATCTGCCTTCATCTTTGTTCTTAGTTATCAAGCCATCTTTTGTGATAAAATAGTCTGTGTTCCTTAAATATATATTAATAGGTGCACCATATCTTAGTCTTATTTCTTCTACGTCCTTTTTATAGTTTGGAGAAATTTTTTTTAATATATGGCTTAATTCTAAACTAATATATTCTAATACTGTTTCATATATTCCAATTTCTACTTTCTCCATAACATGTCCCTCCTTTATATATAAATATGAACAAGCCAAAATATTATGCTAAAAAAAAGACTTAAAACCAATATTGGTTTTAAGTCTTTTTTGCTTCTTATTGCTCTAATTCATCCTCAAGTTCATCCTCTGGATCGAAGTCTTCATAATCAAACTCTTCATCTAAATAATCATCATCAAGCTCTTCGTAAGGATAATACCCTTCATCATCAAATTCATATATTTCATCTTCTATATCAGTTAAGTCTTCATCAATATATTCTACATATTGTTCTAAATCATTATGATCTTCAATGACTTCATCAATTACATCTGCAAAATCCTCTAAGGCATCTATTATGTGTAATAATAACTTGCCTTCCTTTGATTCTTCCTCAATTTCTAAACCTTCAGCTAATCCTTTCAAATATGATACTTTTTGATAAAGATATTCCATGTATTTCCCTCCCATAAATTTTATATTTATATTATTACCTAGACCCTTGATAAATACTCACCCGTTCTAGTATCTATTTTGATTTTATCTCCTACGTTAACAAATAGAGGAACATTAACAACAGCACCTGTCTCAAGGGTTGCAGGTTTTGTAGCCCCTGTTGCTGTATCACCTTTAACTCCTGGTTCAGTATGAGATACAGTTAATTCTACAAAATTTGGTGCTACTACTTCAAAGGGTTTTCCTTCATAAAATCTAATAATAGCATTGTCATTCTCTTTTATATAAACAATTGCCTCTTCTACCTGTTGTTTTTCTAAAGGTAGTTGTTCATAAGTTTCATTATCCATAAAATAATAAAGCTCTCCATCATTGTATAGATATTGCATTTCCTTAGTTTCAATTCTAGCTCTGGGATATCTATCGTTAGGGTTAAAGGTTAAGTCCTTTGTCGTCCCAGTCATAACACTTTTTATTTTTGCCCTAACAAAAGCAGCACCTTTCCCTGGCTTTACATGCTGAAAATCTATAATTTGATACACATCTCCATCCATTTCAAAGGTAATCCCTTTTCTAAAATCTCCTGCTGAAATCATTATAAAACCTCCTTAATCGCTTTCTTTCATAATACTAAATGCTTGCAATGCTAATAAATAGCTATATACTCCAAAACCTGATATTTGTCCTTTACATACTGGAGCAATAACAGATTTTTCTCTAAAACCTTCTCTTTTGAATATATTAGACAGATGTACTTCAATTACGGGAATATTCAAAACTTCAATAGCATCCCTAATAGAGATACTATAGTGAGTATATCCACCTGGGTTAATTATAACACCATCATAATTACCATCAAAAGTCCTATGTAACTTATCAATAATTTCTCCTTCATGGTTAGATTGGAATAACTCAACTTCTATATTAAGTTTATTAGATTTCAATCTAATAATATAGTTAATTTCTTCCAATGTAAATTCCCCGTATATTGTTTTATCCCTTTTACCTAATAAATTCATATTAGGACCATGAATTACTAAAATTTTCATCAACATCTTCCTTCATTATGCTATTTTATTATATCAATCCTTATTGTTAACTACAAGAGTTAACCTGTTTATAAATATAAATAATTTCATTCCCTATATTTTCACATGTTTTTTTATCAACTTTTATAATATAATTTGCACTTGACAGATATAACTTTTTTCTTTCTTTGTATATATCCTTTATTCTACAATCTAAATAATCACTATCTTTAAGAAGTGGTCTATTTTCCAAGCTTGCATTAGATGACTGTATATTTGAAACTATAGTATCTATATTAGCATCTAGTAAAAAAATCATTCCATTTCTTTTTAACCTCTCTATATTTTTAAAATTTAAAATCACCCCTCCTCCAGTGGAAATCACTATTCCTTTTTTTGATGAGAATTCTTTAATTACTTTTACTTCTAAATCCCTAAAATATTGTTCTCCATATCTATCAAAAATATAATCTATAGTTTCTC
>NZ_DATHXO010000243.1:0-1507 GCF_035459645.1 Schnuerera sp. | reverse complement strand
TAAAATCAAAGCCTTCTTTAGGCACTAATTCACTTTCAAGACCTTTCCTTGTACCTACATATAGAATTTTAGCTTCATTATCCCTTTTTTTTATCTCCAAAGCTATTGATAGAGCTGGATATATATGTCCTCCAGTACCTCCCCCAGTTATTAGATATTTCATAATTTCAACTCCTATCCAATTTTACATGTCTAGATATATTTAGCAAAATTCCTACTGATGACATATAAAGTATTAGTGATGTCCCCCCATAACTAACAAAGGGAAGGGGTATTCCTGTTGTAGGTATGGATGATGTAACCACTGCAATATGGATTAAGGACTGAATTGTAATCAAAGCCACAATACCTGTGGCTAATAAACAACCAAATAAATCTTCAACATTTAACGCTATTCTAATACCTCTCCATATAAGCACCAGAAATAGTAAAATTACTGTTAGGCCACCTAAAAATCCTAATTCTTCTCCAATGATTGCAAATATAAAATCATTATGTGGTTCTGGAATATAAAAAAACTTCTGCCTGCTTTTCCCTAAACCTAGTCCAAATAATCCACCAGAACCTAATGCATATAAAGATTGAACTGCCTGCCATCCTGTATCCGCTTTATCAGCAAAAGGGTCTAGAAAAGCTGTTAGCCTTCTCATTCTATATTCATTATCATCACTAGTAATTGCCAATACCAATCCAACAGAAGCTACTGCAATCATTAAGAAAAGGTGGCTCACCTTCATGCCAGCTACAAAAAAAACACTCATCAAAGTCATAGCTAAAGTTACAGTAGTCCCTAGATCCTTCTGTAAATAAATCATTCCACATGATAAACCAATTATTATAATAGTGGGAATAGTTGTTTTTTTAAAGTCTTTCATAATATCCTTTCTTTTAGCTAAAAAAGCAGCTATAAAAATGATAGATCCTAGTTTTATTACATCTGAAGGCATAAAAGTTGTAAATCCTAAATCTACCCATCTTCTAGCCCCTTTTCTCACTATACCTAAAGGAGTAAATATTAAAAGACCACTTAATAAAGAACCAATATATATTAACTTGGACATTTTTTTAATAATTCTATAATCAAAATTCATAAAGAAAAGCATTGCAATTAATCCTAAAATAGATGCAAATATTTGTTTTTTTAAAAAATGGTATCCATCATTAAAAGATTTTATACCTTCTGGCCAAGATGAACTAAATACCATTATTATACCTATAAATACAAGGAGTAAAGTTGCTAAAAGTAAAGTGAAGTCACATGCCCTCTTTTTAACCTTTCTAGCCATTTTATTCCTCCTTTAAGCCATTAACTGCTTTCTTAAAATCATTTCCTCTTATTTCAAAACTACTATACATATCCCAAGAAGCACAAGCAGGTGATAAAAGTATATTATCCCCATTTTCTGCTAATTTATAGCTTTTTTTAACTGCTTCTTTCATGGTTTTTACTATATATATATTATTAAATCCATATTTTATAGCAGTATTCTTTATTTTTTCTTTAGTT
>NZ_DATHXO010000242.1:0-4793 GCF_035459645.1 Schnuerera sp. | reverse complement strand
AAGTATCTTTTATTGTTGAATATTGGGATAAATAAAAGGTTTGCGAATTAGTGCAGCCTGTTAGGAGAATCGTTAGAATTAATGTTAGTAGAATAATTAGATCTGTTTTTTTCCACATATATGCATCTCCTTCCGTATATTTAATTATTTTATTTATAATATTTTCAATATACTACATACCATAATATTTCTAAAAAACTATGATTAGGAATAAATTCCTAATCATAGTTTTTAATTAGTTTCATTTAGTGGATATGATAATAACTTTTTATTATTTCACTTCCTTTCCAAGTACCACATCCTGTACAAAACTCTATTCTTACCTCATCTACTCTGCAATTGAGTTCCGAATTTGGTCTGTCTACCCTAGTATGTCTTGTAGTGTAATTATATCTAGTTCCCATATTGTCACAGCACGTTTCATGCATTGGTTCTTGTATAAAATCCATATTTTTTTCGCCTATGTCTTCTGATTTAAATGCATATGTGGCTTTAGAAAATGTTGCCATTATAACTATGAATAATGCTATAATTTTGATCTTCCTTTTCATTTCACTCCCCTCCTATCTTTTATAATTTACCTAGGCTATTTAATACTTTCTAATCAAATCTATTTCCGAATAAATTTCCATGTATTTATATTTGTTAAAGTTTAATTTATTTGTTCTTTCTATCTCTTGTCAAATCTATCTGAATTATATATTATAAAGTCCACTCTTTCCTAGTAAATTAGTTTACTATCTATAATGTACTATATTGTCCAACTTTTGTCAAAGATTTTTTGAAAATTTCTATAAAAAAACCTATATTTATATTGAAATATAAATATAGGTTTTAGAGATTATTTTATTATATTTTCATCAATAAACTTTTCTACATCTTCTGCTGTAGGTAAGCTTAAAATCTCATCTAACATTGATTGTATTTCTTTTTTAGATATATTATTGATTATATATCTTGCTTCTAACATAGAAGATGAGCTCATGCTGAATTCATCTAATCCCATGGCCAATAATAAAGGTATTAGTTTCTTATCTCCTGCTGCTTCTCCACACATACCAACCCATATACCTGCTTTATGACCATTTTCTATAGTCATTTTTATTAATTTTAATACAGCAGGATGATATTGATTATATAGATGAGATATATCTTGATTTCCTCTATCTACTGCTACTGTATATTGAATTAAATCATTGGTTCCAATGCTGAAGAAATCTACTTCCTTTGCAAATATATCTGAATGAATTGCCACAGCTGGTATTTCAACCATTATACCTACTTCTATATCTTCATTAAAGGGGATGTTTTCCTTTCTTAATTCATCTTTAGCTTCTTCTAATATCTTTTTACTATCCCTTATTTCCTTTATATTGGATATCATAGGAAACATGATTTTTATATTTCCAAAAGCAGAGGCTCTTAATAAAGCTCTTAATTGGGTTTTAAATATATCTGTTCTATCTAGACAAAGCCTAATGGCCCTATATCCTAAAAATGGATTCATTTCATCTGGAAGATTTAAATAAGGAATATCTTTATCTCCACCAACGTCTAAGGTTCTAATTACAACTGGTTTCCCTTCTAACCTTTCAGCTACTATTTTATAGGATTCAAATTGTTCTTCTTCTGTAGGCAATTTATCACTATCCATATATAGGAATTCTGTTCTATATAATCCTACTCCTTCTCCGTCATTTTCTATAACCTTATCTACATCTTTAGGAGTACCTATATTAGCAGCTATCTCCACTTTTATTCCATCTTTTGATATACTATCTTTGCCTTTCATTTCCCTAGTCTTTAATTTGAATTCTTCATATTCTTTTTTCTTTTCCTTATAAGTTTTTATTTCTTCTTCAGAAGGATTTAATAATACAACTCCTTCTCCTCCATCGATTATCATAAAATCTCCATTTTTAGCTATATTAGTTATATCCCTTACACCTGCTACTGCTGGTATTTCTAAAGTTCTAGCCATAATGGATGTATGGGAAGTTTTGCCTCCTAGTTCAGTTACTATACCTATTACCTTTTCTTTGTTCATTTGAGCTGTATCAGATGGTATTAAGTCTTCAGCTACTATAATGGACTCTTCTTTTATAGATTTTAAATCTGCACCTTCTATTTCTAATAATATTCTTAACAATCTTTTGGATACATCTTTTAAATCTAAGGCTCTTTCTTTTAAATATTCATCTTCAATATTGTCAAATAATGATATATAATGATCCGATACTTCTTTAACAGCCCATTCCGCGTTAACGATTTCATCTTTTATCTTAGACTTTACACTATTAATAAATTCTGGATCTTCTATCATCATTTTATGAGCATTAAATATTTCTGCTTCTTTTTCTCCTACTGTTTTAAAAGTTTCCTCATATAATTCATGAATTTCCATAAGCCCTTGTTCAATAGCTTTATCTAATCTTTCAATCTCGTAGTCTGTATCTTTAACTTTATTTTTTTCTATTATGATTTCAGGTTCTTTATATACTAAAACTTTGCCTAAAGCAATTCCTGATGAGGTTCCTATGGCTTTCATATGAATGCCTCCTATTCATTAAAATTATCATTGACTAGTTTTACTAATGCCTTTACAGCATCCTCAGCATCACTACCTTCTGCTTGTATTAAAACTGTATCTCCTTTACCTGCTCCCATACTTAATATACCCATAATGCTCTTAGCATTATATTCTTTTCCATCCTTCACTACAGTTATATCAGATGTAAATCTAGAGGCCTCCTTTACGAATAAACTTGCTGGTCTTGCATGAAGCCCTGTCTCATTTTTCAATGTTACTTCTTCTTTGTACATTATTTATTCCTCCTTAATAACTTTTTTTAACTAATTTGAAATAATTTATTTTGTTAAGCATATTTATTATGCTTATAACCATTTCCAATTATTTAAATATATTGGGAATTTGTACCTAAATGAAAAGGTTTGCATAAAAAAGTAAGGTGCCAAATGGCACCTTACTAATATTCTTTAAATAATTCTTTTTTAGCATTACATAGTGGGCAATTGTCTTCTTCACCAGTTAAACTGATAAATCCACATACAGGACATAATAATACGGTTTTTGCTTCCAAATCTTTCTCTTGGTCTACAGATTCTTTTGCTTTGGTAAATAACTCAGCATGCACTTTTTCTGCTTCAATAGCATATCTCATAGCTGAAATAGCTGCCTTTTCATTTTGCATTTCAGCTACAGCTATGTATGCTGGATACATTTGTTCAACTTCAAATAATTCTCCATTGATTGCACCTTGAAGGTTCTCGGATGTTGTACCAAGACCAAATCCAGCTCCTGATGTTACAGAAAAGTCACCTTTTTCATCTTTTAAAGCTTTAAAATGTAAAGTAGCATGTACTTCTTCTGCATCAGAAGTTGCCATAAATAATCTTGCTACTGTTGGGTAACCATCCTTTTTAGCTTTGTCACCCCAGATTCTATATCTCATATGTGCTTGGCTTTCACCGCCATAAGCTGACCTTAAATTGTCTGCTGTCATTGCGTTCATATGTACTTCCCCCTTCATAAATATATTATTTTCAATAATATATATACCTTATTATATCCTTTTTAAACAAATAAGTCTAGGGGTAATACTTGTAATTTTATAATCGCAAAAAAATATTAAATATCCCCAGTTAGATGAAACATCTAACTGGGGATATTCAAGGCTATTTTTATTTCACCATTGACTTTAATAATATTTCTTCCTATTTAATTCATCCTGTACTATCATCAAAGCTTCTCCAAACCTTTGAAAATGGACTACTTCTCTTTCTCTTAGAAATCTTAATGTATCGGTAACTCCAGGATCATCACTTATATTTATAAGCCACTCATAAGTAGCCCTTGCCTTTTCTTCTGCTGCCATATCTTCATGAAGATCTGCTACAGGATCATCTTTAGAATTTAAAAATGTTGCAGTCCATGGAACCCCTGCAGCATTATGAGGAAATGGACTTTTACCGTGATTCACATAATGAGCTTCAAAAGGTGTTCCTTTAATTTGATCTACTGAAGCGTCTTTTACTAGCTTCCATACTAATGTCCCTATTATCTCCCAATGAGCTAGTTCTTCTGTGCCTATATCTGTTAACAGAGCTTTTGTTTGATTGGTAGGCATAGTCCATCTCTGGGTTAAGTATCTAATTCCTGCTGATAATTCCCCATCTGCACCACCAAACTGTTCTATTATCATAGCCGCTAGAGCTGGATTAGTAGTATCTACTCTAACAGGATATTGTAATTTTTTCTCATAAATCCACATAATTTTCCCTCCTATTAGATATCAAAGTTTATTTCCCAAGGCCAAGGTCCGTTAATATAAGCCCAAGGGCAACCGCTCATTCCAGTGTATTTTAATGGACCATATCTTGCTTGGTATAATGACAATAGTTCACTATATTTTTGAGAATTGGCATTATGAAGTCTTAGTGCTCTTTCATCTGTTGGATGGGTGTCTAAATAAAGACTAGTTTCGACTAATACAAAGCTTATCTCCATTATTTCCTTTAACAATATTTGCTGTTCCCTATCCATAAAATCCACCTCCACTTAAACTCATCTTTTCCTTCTTATATGGCATATACAATTCAGGAAATAGAGTGCCTTTTTTAAGTGCTTCACTTGGACTATATACTTGATTCATAATTTGAAATGGTATATAGACCCTGGCTAGTTGTTTTTCTTTTCCTCTTTCATAAAAATCTCCACTCATTTAGAATCCTCCCTCATGTAAATATTATTTCTTTTCAATATATAGTACGTT
>NZ_DATHXO010000241.1:0-2577 GCF_035459645.1 Schnuerera sp. | reverse complement strand
GCCATAGCCACCGCCTCATTCATCAGTTCTTCTGCTAAAACTACTTTGTTTACTAAGCCTATTCTATAAGCTTCTTCAGCATCTACCATATCTGCAGTGAATATTAATTCCTTAGCCTTTCCCATGCCTACAATACGAGATAATCTTTGGGTACCTGCAAATCCTGGAATAATTCCAAGACCTACCTCAGGTTGCCCAAACTTTGCTTTTGTCGATGCTATCCTTATATCACAACACATAGCCAATTCACAGCCACCACCTAAAGCAAATCCATTTACGGCAGCTATAACAGGTTTCTCCATTTGCTCTATTTTTCTAAAGAGCTTTAATCCTTTATCTGCAAATTTTCTTGCTGTAAATATATCCATATTTTTCATTTCAGAAATATCTGCCCCAGCAACAAAAGCTCGCCCTTCCCCAGTAAGTATCAAAGTATGTATCTCATTGTCATCTATTGCAATATCTATTATCTTATCCAATTCATATAGAACATTAGAATTTAATGCATTTAAAGCATCAGGTCTGTTAATGGATAAAATTCCTATGTTTTTATCCTTTTTTAAAAAAACATATTTGAAATCCATAAATCCTAACCCCCAATCAAAATTTTATAGTCCACTATCCATATTTTATCAAATATTATATAATAAAACAACTAAGGTTTGTTTAATTATTAACAAGTTTGTTGTATTCAAAGATTATAAAGTCTTAAAATAAATAAAGACGGATTTCTCCGTCTTTATTTATAACCTGGTTTCCCTAAAAGTTTAAACATATTCTTTTTATATTCTTCTACTCCTGGCTGATTAAAAGGATTTACTCCCAATATATACCCACTAATAGCACATGATTTTTCAAAAAAGTAGATTAATTTTCCTAAGTAGTACTCATTTAACTCTGGCAGGTTAATTACTAAATTAGGTACATTTCCTTTAGTATGTGCCATTAAAGTCCCTTCAAAGGCTTTTTTATTCACATAATCCATAGTTTTATCTGCTAAAAAATCAAGTCCATCTAAATTTTCCTTATCTTTTGTTATGGTTATATCCTTTTTTGGTTTCTCTATGTTGATTGTAGTTTCAAATAAATTCCTTTTCCCATCTTGAATTAATTGACCTAAAGAATGTAAATCTGTAGTAAAATTAGCAGAGGCAGGGAATATCCCTTTATTATCTTTCCCTTCGCTTTCTCCATACAACTGTTTCCACCATTCTGCAAAATAATGTAAATTTGGTTCATAATTTATAAGTATTTCTATATCCTTGCCTTTGTTATATAAGATATTTCTTACTAAAGCATATTGATAGCATATATTTTCTTTTAAATCCATTTTTGAATATTCATCCACACCTGCTAAGGCACCTTCCATAAGCTTATCTATATCTACACCTGAAACAGCTATAGGAAGCAATCCTACAGCTGTAAGCACAGAGTATCTTCCTCCAATATCATCTGGTATTATAAATGAAGTATACCTTTCTTTTTCTGTTAGCTCTCTCAATGCCCCTTTTAACCTATCCGTAGTTACATATATTCGTCCTCTTGCTTCTTCTTTTCCATATCTTTTTTCCATGTACTCTTTAAGTATTCTAAAAACTAAAGCTGGTTCTGTAGTAGTTCCTGATTTGGATATTACATTCAAGCTTACTTTTTTATCTTCTAGTAAATCCAACAAATCTAATATATAAGCACTACTGACATTATTACCAGCATAATAGATTTCAGGTCCTTTGCGTTTTCCCTTTGATAGCCCATTATAGAAATTATGGTTTAAAGCCTCAATACAAGCTCTAGCTCCTAAATAAGAACCTCCTATACCTATTAGTATGAACGCTTCAGAATCTTCTCTTATTTTCTTTGCAGAAACTTTGATCTTTTCAAACTCTTCCTTATCATAATCTCTAGGTAATTCCATCCATCCAATAAATTCTTTACCCGCCCCTACCTTATCATGTAGTAACCTATGGGAATATTCTATTGAAGGCGTCATATATTTTATTTCATGTTTTTCAACCAAACTATTAGAATAATCGAATGTAATATTATACATAGATCTACCTCCGTCAAATTATTTTTATTTTTTTAAGGTATTTAATAATAAAAAGCCTTAGAAGTTTCCTTCTAGGACTTTTTATTAGCTTAATAATTCCATTAGTACCATTGCAAAATCATCTTGTTGCTCTCCCCATCTAAACTTTTCCACATTCTCTACTATTTTATTCAGTATATCTATATCACTTTCCTCTATAATATTAATTATTCTATCTACTCCAAATTCTTCTCCATCCATACTTTTTACTTCTGTTATCCCATCAGTATAAAATAATACTTTGTCTCCTTTATTTAATTTTATATCATTTTCTTCATAATATATCTCATTAAATATCAAAGATATGGGGAATCCTTTTGTTGTCAATAATTTAATTTCATCAGAATTGTATTTAATAGGAATGCAATTATGCCCAGCATTTGCATATTTAAGATGATTATTTTTAGTATTAAATACTGCATAAAAAATTGTAAAATATTTATCTACTTCTAGTCCTAAAGTACTAAATTTTTTATGCAGTTCTGTTA
>NZ_DATHXO010000240.1:0-2513 GCF_035459645.1 Schnuerera sp. | reverse complement strand
AAGGATTACAATGCAATGAAGAACCACTACCTGCTAGTACAGATAGCTGATATATTAAGACAATTATTTGAGTGTGGATATGAGTTGATTAGAAGCTTAAAGGCTTCTATAAAAGAAATATCTTCAAGGTTACTAGAATCTTTTCGCCGAGAATTCATAACCATTGAAGACATTAAAAAATTAAATAAACGTATACAGATACGTTATTTGTAATATGTTTATTATACCAAAGGTGGTGGTAATTTAAAAGTACTTTATGGCAAAAATTAAATTTAATTGTATCGGCGATTGATATGTCGTTTTTTAAATTATAAGCAGAAGCATAATTTCAGAACATTCTGTATAGTTCAAGTTAAATAATATACTTAATTGAAATTATAAAAAGTTTACTCTTTGGTACTGGTATAATGATTATTTATTTGACATTGCAAAGAAATTATGGTATAATCCTTTTATGAGTGTCCCTTTACACTCCTTCTACCCCCTAAATGAAGGGGAGAAATCAATGGAAGGTGGTTACTTTGTTGGAAAAGAATAACTTAGCCAAAATTCGCAAAAACGTAGAAGATTGCGTTGGTAAAAAAGTAATTCTTAAGGCGAACAAGGGAAGAAAGAAAACTACAGTTAAAGAAGGCATATTAGAAGAAGCTTATCCTAGCTTGTTTGTAGTAAGGATTTGCAACCAATTCGATTCAGTACGGAAAGTTTCCTACACATACTCAGATATATTAACAGAAACTGTTGAAGTAACTATTTGCGATGGTGAAGAAAGACAGACCAAGATAAGTTAAAAAAAACAAGACAAATTGTCTTGTTTTTTTATTTGTAATTTTACGACAAAATGTCGAATTGAAGCCAAGGCATAATTATGCCTTGGCTTCAATTAAAATAGGGAAATGAGCAATTACTCTTTTGCTCATACGGGGAAGAAAGATCTTTTGGAAGTCTTCATTTATAATTATATGTCGAAATTTACCTAAAAGTAAATAGGACTATAGATGGAGATATTATACAATTTATAATTTATTTGGTTAATTATATTCATCTTTTTGGACATTAACACATATACTTTTTCATAGGATATATAAAGTAGATAATTAGGGGAGGTTAGAAGATGGAAATAGTCAAGGACATCCTAAAGGTGGAAGAACAAAGAGGAACAGAAGAGATAGAACCTATAATTGAGACAGAAATATATTTAGACCAAACAAAAGCAGAAATAGGGAATATTCTTTGGGCTGATGGAAAAATTGAAATCTTAAGCACAAAGATTGTTACGGATAAAATATTAGTAAACGGTCTAGTAAAATTTAAAGTAATCTATGAATCCAATGAAGAGGAATTAAACATATATACTTTAGAATCAAATAAAGATTTCAAAGAAGAAATAGAGATTGACGGAATAACAGAAGCCATGGCAGTAGAAGTAAAATCGAGTTTAGAACATATAGAATATGAACTACAGGATGAAAGGAAAATTTCTCTAAATGCATTAATAAAGTTAATAGGAAAGGTGGAAGAAACCAATTTAGTAGAAATAATAAAAGGAGTCACTGAAGAAGTAAACCTTCAAGTATTGAAGGAAAAGATTAAATATAATGATGTATTAGGAAGAGATGAATCCTATGCCCTAATAAAAGAAGCATTTGAAATAGGAGAGGAGCAGCCTTCTATTGAAGAAATTCTTAAAGTAGATTTACATCCTTATGAAAAAGAGTATAGCATTTCTGCAGACAGAATAATATTATCTGGAATAGTAGAATCGTCCATAATATATTTTGGAGGGAATAAATTAAATTCTTTAAAAAGAGAAATTCCTTTCACTCATTTTATAGAATCAACTAATATTGAATATGATTCAAACTGTCATTTAAATATGAAAGTAGTAAGCGGTGAATATGAAGTAAGGGAAAATCTAGAAGGAGATCTAAAGATATTAGATTTAGAACTAAAGATAAAAGTCGATTCCAAGCTATATAATCAAAAGGAAAAAGAAGTAATTATAGATGCTTATTCTACTAGCCAAAAGGTTGATTTAAAAACAGAAGAAATAAAGGTAATGGAAAATATTAAAGATATAATAGCTAGAGAAAGTATTACGAAAGATTTAACTGGAAAAAATTTTAAGGAAATATATACAATAGAAGCACATCCTAATATAGTTGATAATCAATATATGGAAGACAAAATAATGGTAGAAGGTGTATTAGGATTAAATATTTATTATCTAGATGATGTAAAAGACGAGATAAGGACTTTAAAGGAGCAAGTACCTTTTAAATCCTATGTAACTACAGAGGACTTAAGCCAAGATATAATAATTAATACAGAGACTAATTTAGAGGATTTGGACTATAATTTAAGGGAAGGGACTCTTTATATTAATGGAACTATAAAAAATCATATATTTATCAACAGAGAAAGAAGAATCAACATAATAAGCGAGATAGAAGAAACAGAAGAAATAATAGACAAGAAGAATAGGCCAAGTATAATCATTTACATAGTACAAA
>NZ_DATHXO010000239.1:0-10121 GCF_035459645.1 Schnuerera sp. | reverse complement strand
TAAGTTACGGGATCAAAACTTCCAGGATAAATTACTACCATTTATTGCATCCTCCTTATTTATTTTTTAGTATAAAAACTTAAAGACTTATGCCCATAGTTTCTATAATCAATCTTGGTCAAATTATATATATTCTCTTTTAATATTAAATCCTTTTCATGTTCTAAGATAATAATACCCTCTTGAACTAAAATATTACTCTCATATATTTTTTTCAGGGTCTTATCAATTAAATTATGACCATAAGGAGGATCTATAAAAATGTAGTCAAATCTTATATCTTTTTTTTTGAAAAAGTTAATAGATTTAATAGCCTCATTTTTAATAATTTCTCCCTTATCTTTAAATCCTGTGTGGTCTAAATTGTCTTTTATACAGCGAATACTGTCCAATGATTTGTCCACAAAGTAAACTTTCCCTGAACCTCTGCTAAGGAATTCAATTCCAATAGAACCAGAGCCAGCAAATAAATCTAAAACTATAGAATTTTCTATAATATTTCTTAATATATTGAAAAGAGACTCTTTTATTCTATCTTCAGTAGGTCTAGTATCCTTTCCCTTTGGACTTTTTAATCTAAATCCTTTTTTACTACCTGATATAACCCTCAAAAAACCACCTCATATCTTTATAGAATATATTTTATCATACTTTATACAAAAATTCCTAGTGTTAGTTTAAAATTAAATCTTTTGCCCTATCTTTAAATAAATCAACAATACTTTGTCTTAAAAGAAAATTTTTTTCTTCTAATAGATAAGTGTCTTTATCAAGTATATCTTTTGCCTTTTTCTGTGCCAATTTTAACACTTCCATATCTGTAAATAGGTTTGCAATTCTTAAATCTGGCAGGCCATGCTGTTTAGTGCCAAAAAATTCACCTGGCCCCCTTAGCTCTAGATCCTTTTCCGATATATAGAACCCATCTGTAGATTTTTGAAGTATTCTCATTCTTTCCCTAGAAATTTTACTATTACTTCCGTTAATAAGGATACAATAAGACTGATGTTCACCTCTTCCTACTCTTCCCCTTAGTTGATGAAGCTGGGCTAATCCAAACCTTTCCGCATTATAGATTACCATTATATTAGCATTTGGTACATTTACTCCTACTTCAATAACAGTAGTAGAAATCAATATATCTAACTCTTTTTTAGAAAATCTATCCATTATATAGTCTTTTTCTCTAGACCTCATTCTTCCATGTAATAAACCTACATTAAAATCTATATAGATTTCATCCTTTAGACTAGTATAAAGCTCTTCAGCTGATTTAACATTTAAGGTATCACTTTCTTCTACTAATGGACATACAATATAGGCTTGTTTACCTTCTTTAATTTGTTTTTTTACAAAATTATGAACTCTATCTATTATGCTAAAACCTACTGCATATGTCTCTATCTTCTTCCTACCTGGAGGTAATTCATCAATTATAGAAATATCTAAATCTCCATATAAAATCAAAGCTAATGTTCTAGGAATAGGAGTAGCAGTCATTACCAATACATCTGGACTTTTGCCCTTTTTACTTAATATTGCTCTTTGTTTTACTCCAAATCTGTGTTGTTCATCAGTTATTGCTAATCCTAAATTATTGAATTCAACTTTTTCCTGTATTACTGCATGGGTTCCCACTAATACATCGATCTTTCCTTCTTTTAAATCTTCTAAAATTTTTTCTTTATTTTTATTTGAAAGACTACCTACTAAAAGTTCAGATCTAATATTATATTTTGCAAAGAAACTAGAAATAGAATCATAATGTTGCTGAGCTAAAATTTCTGTAGGTGCCATCATAACTGATTGATAACCAGCTTTCCATGCTTTAAACATAGCTAATAAAGCAATAATAGTTTTTCCTGAGCCAACATCCCCTTGAACTAATCTGTTCATCTGTTCATGTTTCTCCATATCTTTTTCAATCTCTTTGAATGTTTTCATCTGTGCTTTTGTTAATTTAAAAGGTAAATTTTCTATAAATGTATTAATTTCTGCCATTTGGGGAAATTTTATTCCTTGATTTAACTCTTTTGTTTTGCTCTTAATTAAAAATAATCCTAATTGTAAAATAAGCAATTCTTCAAAAACAAGTCTTCTACGTGCCTCAAGATAGTGATTTTTATCTTTAGGGAAATGAATGTTTTCTATGGCTTCTTTAATAGGCATTAATTTCAACTCTTTCCTTACATAATCTGGTAATCTTTCTTTGATTTTGCTGCTATAATCTCTGATTGCATTTCCAACTATTTTAATCATTTCATTATTGGTCAAATTTTCTGTCAAAGGATAAATAGGGATGATCCTACCAACCTTGCTATTTCCTCTTTTCTCAAAAGACGGATTTGATATTTGCACCTGGTTATTAAATATACTAACTTTTCCATGAATAGCAATTCTATCTCCTATGGAAAGTTTATTCGCTATATAATTTTGATTAAACCAAACTAATTGGGCAGAACCAGTATTATCTTTTGCAGGTATTTTTAATATAGTCAAATTTCTTCTGGTTTTTAATTTAGTCGGATATCCGCTAATTTGAACATTTAAACTGATTTTTTCTCCTTCAACACATTCAGAAATAGTTTTAAACTCAGATCTATCCTCGTATTCTCTTGGTACAAAATATAATAAATCTTCTATAGTATGTATATTAAGCCTTTTTAGTTTTTTAGCCCTCTTAGGACCAACTCCCTTTACATATTGAACCATCATGTTTACCCCTCCTTAAACCCTTTTATTTCTTCATAAAAAAGCCCCACCTTTTGGCGGGGATTTTATTCTATTGAAAATATATAATAGTAAAGTGGTTGGCCACCAAAAATTATTTCTACATCATAATCTTCAAACTCTTCTTCTACTTTTTCAGATAATTTTATAGCCATATCTTCTTCTATTCCATTACCGTAAAAAATTGTTATCAATGAAGAATCATCATCAGCAATGTTTTTTAATAAATCAAAGGATACCTCTTCAACATCGCTACCAATTGAAACTATTTCTCCCTTCGAAATACCAATAATATCATCTTTATTTATTTTTGATTCTTTTATTTCAGTATCTCTAACAGCATAAGTAACCTGACCGGTTTTTACATGGGCTACTGCTTCTTCCATATTGGATAAATTATCATCTATGTCTAATTCTGGATCAAAAGATAGCATAGCTGTAATACCTTCTGGGATGGTCTTTGTTGGAAACACGTATACATTTTTTTCGCTTAATTCTTTTGCTTGATCTGCAGCCAATATTATATTGCCGTTATTAGGGAATATAATAACATTTTCTCCTCTAACGTTTTCAATAGCTTTTAAAATATCCTCGGTGCTAGGATTCATAGTCTGACCACCAGGTATTATATAATCTGCATCTAATTCTTTAAATACTGTATCCAAACCTTCCCCTATAGAAACAGTAATAAAACTATATTTTTTTGTTTCTACATCCCCATTTATATCATTTTCTGAACTTTCTTTTTGTTCATGTTCCATTATGTGACTATGCTGGTATCTCATATTATCTATCTTTATATCATTTAATTCACCAATATTTAATGCTCTCTCTAATACTTGACCTGGATTATTAGTGTGTATATGAACTTTAATCAATCCATCACCACCAACAACCATTAAAGAATCCCCAAATTTAGTTAATTCTTCTCTAAAGCCTTCATAGTCATCTTTGTGCGTATTGATCATAAACTCAGTACAATAACCAAATTCAATATCTGAAGTTTCAACATGGGATGTAATGGGTTTTGCCTCAACAGCTTCCATCTTGAAAGTATCTAAGTTGATATCTTCTTTAGTAGTTATAGCATTATAAGCTCCAGTTAATACAATAATTAAACCTTTGCCACCAGCATCTACTACCCCTGCTTGTTTTAATACAGGCAACATATCAGGCGTCTTATTAAGTACCTGATTACCATGTTTAATAACTTTCTCCATAAAAATCAATACATCTTTTTCTTCTTGTGCCAACTCTAATGCATAGTCAGCACAACCCTTTGCTACAGTTAATATAGTACCCTCTGTAGGTTTCATAACAGCCTTATATGCAGTATCAGAAGCTAATTTAAAAGCTTCTGCCAAATCCATAGTATATACTGTGTCTTTGTTTTTTAATCCATTAGCTAGACCTCTAAATAACTGAGAAAGAATAACACCAGAATTTCCTCTTGCTCCCATTAAAGAACCATTACTGGCTGCTAAAGCAACTTTTCCAGCACCATACTCTTCCAAATTCAATATTTGATTAATTGCTGATTTCATAGTTAAAGACATATTAGTCCCTGTATCTCCATCTGGTACAGGGAAAACATTTAAAGAGTTTACCTCTTCCTTGTTTTCCTCTAATAGTTTTGCAGATCCAATAAATGCTTTTTTCAGCATAGCACCGTCTATAAATCCAATCTTCAATTGTAGTACCTCCTTAAACTACTTTTCAACTCTAATTCCTTGTACATATACATTTATTTTACTTACTTTTAATCCTGTCAAGTTTTCTACGTTAAACCTTACCTTTTCAATGATATTTTCAGCAACTACAGATATTCTAATTCCATATTGGAGTACAACGTGTAAATCAATCAATATTTCGTCTTTATCTGTGTATATTTTAACCCCTCTAGATAAATTTTCTCTTTTCAAAAGTTCAAAAAAACCATCCGTTGCATTTTTACTCGCCATACCTACTATACCATAGCTTTCCATTGCTGAAAGTCCTGCAATAGTTGCAATTACATTGTCGTCTATATCGATACATCCAAATTCATTCTTAGTTCTAGCTGGCACAAAATCGCCTCCTTATAAAAAATTATCAATATTATCAATATAGTATATGGGTATATTTTACCTTATAATACTAAATAGTTCAACCAATTACTTTTAACTATTTGATTAATCTATAATTATAGTTGCCTTTTTATTGTTTATTGTGTTAGAATATAATATGTTATTATATAAAAGATAAAATATACCAATATATTTTTTATTCAAATGAGGAGGTGTTTGTATGGCAAGAAGATGTGATATATGTGGAAAAGGAAAAACTTTTGGAAACAAGATTACTTTTTCAAATAGAAAGAATAACAGAAGTTGGTCTCCAAACATCAGAAAAGTAAGAGCAGTTGTAAATGGTACCACTAAAAGAATTAATGTTTGTACTAGATGTTTAAGATCTGGTTATGTTGAAAGAGCATTATAAAAAATAAGACTTCCATTATTATTGAGAATGGAAGTCTTATTTTAGTTTCAATAATAGAAACCCCATAAATATCAATATTATTCCTATTAAAAATAATAATACTTCGATAGGGATTATATTTATAATAATAACTACCCCTACAATACCTAATGCGAATCCTATTATCTTCTTTGATTTATGTCTGTATCTATAATAGAAACGCTTCATAATTTCACCCCAGATTTACCTTTACTTTATAGTATTCTCAAGACTACATTTAGTTACATAAAAAATAAACCTTAACCCTATTAGGCTAAGATTTATTTTTTCATTTTAATCCTTAGATACAATTGCTAAACATTGGCCCTTGTTAAGCACTATATATCCTTTATTTTTTATAATTTTATTACTTACTCCATAGGAAGAACCGAAATCAATACCTACCTTATCCAACTCATATTCAAAACCTTTTAATGTAATTACTATTCCAGAATTAGTGATAGGAATTATAGACAAAAAAGAATTTTCATCTTTAGTCAATATCAGTTCTTTATCAACTAAATATACTGTATTATTATCGTCTACAATTTTGCCATTAACCCCTTTTTGATTTAGTTTAGTCAATAATAATATATTGGCTAAACTGTGATCAATTCTGCTACCAATTGCCCCTACTATTGTTATATCCTTAAAACCTTCACCAATTAAATAATCAATAGATAATTCAGCATCTGTTTTATCCTTTTTTGTTGGAAATTTGTGTATAGGAATATTGTGTTTATATATTTGCCTTAAAATATCCTCGGAAATTGAATCTAAATCACCGATAACCATATGAGGCATCAAGGATATTTTTAAACAATAATTAGTGCCGCCATCAGCAGCAAGTATGAAATCCGATTCTTGAACTAATTCTTTTAATCTTTCAAGATTCTTAATATTCCCATTTAAAATCAGTAATGCTCTCAATTTAATCATCCATTCTTTTTATTTTTCTATTCTGCTTAATGGTTTCCAGATCAATGACAGAATAATAGCAGAAACTATAAACTCTGGAATCAAATAACTCGCTTGATATCCAAAAGAATATATCCAAGGATTTTGAGTTCCTGCATATTCACTAAAGAATATTACTCCTGCCAGTAAATGGCATATAAATCTTCCAGCAATTGCTAATAAAACTGACAAAATTATTTTGAAATAGCTTCCATCTTTAGCTTTTTCAATAGAATTAGAAAAAACACCTGCTAATCCAAGAAAACCAAATGCTATTGGATATTCTAATATGGCTTGGGTTGGACTAAAAACCCATCCTCCTAACATTAATTTTAATAACCCAAAAGTTATTCCAGCAGTTATCCCAGGACCAAGTCCCCATCTCATAGCAAACAACATGATAGGAATCATACTACCAGCAGTTACAGAACCTCCTTGAGGAGCTTCATATACCTTTATTCTACTTAATAAAATAGATAAAGCAATCATAATACCTGCTTCCACTAACATTTTAGTACTCCATTTTTTCATTTACAAATACCTCCTTAAAAATAAAACCCATTACCAGAAATAGGTAATGGGTAGATAAACTAACTAAAACACTTTCCTACGCTAGAATTACCTAGTTCAGGTTTAAAGGGTCGGGATTATTCCCCTCTCAGCCACTTAAGGCTCCCCTAGTGATAAATTCAATATTTAGTTGATATATACATTATATCATATAAAATATTATTTTCAATTATAATTCTTTAAAGATTCTAGTTCTTTCTATTACATCTTTAGCTTCAAAAATACCAGAGCCTACTACAATTATATCCAATCCATAATCGATTATTTTTTTAGCATTATCTAACTTTATTCCACCATCAGCTTCAATTAAGATATTTAAATTATTATTATCTACAATTTCCCTCATTCTTTTTATTTTTCTTTCCATCGAACTTATAAACTTCTGTCCTCCAAATCCTGGGTTGACAGTCATTATTAAAACCAAATCTATATATTCTAAAACGTACTCTAAACTATCTATAGAAGTTGCAGGATTCAAAGCCACTCCCGCTTTCACACCATAGGATTTTATTTCCTCTATTGTTCTATGTAGATGGGTAGTCGCCTCCTCATGAATTGTAATAATATCTGCTCCAGCCTCTACAAAATCTTTTATATACCTTTCTGGTTTATCTATCATCAAATGAACATCAAAAGGTACTTTTGTAATTGTTCTTAACTTATTTACAACAGGTGATCCAAAGGTTATATTAGGAACAAATTGACCATCCATTATATCTAAATGAATATAGTCAGCTCCACCCTTTTCTAATTTCAATACTTCCTCTTTTAAGCTTCCAAAATCTGCTGATAATATGGAAGGTGAAAGCTTTGCCATATTAAAACCTCCTAATGTTTTTTATCTCCTCTAAAAATCGTAAATAATTCTCATATCGCATTTTACTAATATTACCATTTTTCAACTGTCTCTTTACTTCACAATTTGGTTCTTTACGATGTAAACAATTAATGAACTTACATTTATCATTATAATTAAGCATTTCAACAAAATACTTACTTAGTTCTTCTTCTGACTTAATAAAATCTAATTTTAATGAACTAAACCCAGGAGTATCAAGAACATAGGATTTAGAACCAATGTCTATCAATTCAACGTGGCGGGTAGTGTGTTTCCCTCTAGTAGTTTTTTTACTTACGTTACCAGTCTTCAAATTCAGCTTTGGATGAATTTTATTTAACAAAGATGATTTCCCTACACCTGAGGGACCAGCAAAAACTGTTATATTGTTCTTTAAAATTTCCTTTAATTCCTCTATTCCTTTTCCAGTTTTTGTACTAGTCTTAATAATTGGATATTTAGTATTGCCATAAATAGTATCAATAACATCAATTTCCTTTTTTAAACATAAATCTACCTTGTTGATGCATATTCCTATACTTAAATTTTGATGTTCCGCCATAACTATGAACCTATCTAATAGCCAATAGTTTATGTCTGGATTTTTAATACTCATAATAATAATAGCTTGAGTAACATTTGCTACGGGAGGTCTTATTAATTGGGATTTTCTCTCCATAATCTTTTCAATATATCCTGTATTATCCTCTTCACTTATACGTATTAAGACATTATCCCCAATTAGAGGTGTTATATTTTGCTCTCTAAAAACACCTCTAGCCCTACATTCATAAACGTCATCTTGAGTTTTTACGTAATAAAATCCACCAATCCCTTTTATAATAATACCTTCTATCATATAAAACCTCCTAGCCCTCAGGATGAGGTAGTTCATCTATATAAATATCATCGTAATAGAATTCAAAATAAGCATCAAGTTTACCCTCTAAAGGTATTTCAACAGATTTACCATCCACCTTATGAACTTTATTATATACGACTTCCCTATTTCCATCTTGAACCCTTAATACCTTTATTTCTACTTCCTCCTCCTCACTTGCAGGTGTTATACTAACTGAGAAAGGAATCTCTTTATCAGTATCTTCTGGTTCAGGTTCCTCGGCTGGTCCAGTGCTAACATATATGTCGATAGCAGTATTGGCTTCTATTTCAGTACCTTGTTCAATACTCTGCCAGAACACTATACCTTCATCATATTCATCATTAGGTTCTGGAACAGCTTGGTCTAATACTAACCCATAAGCTACTAAGGCATTTTTTGCTTGTTCCTCGCTAAGACCTATTAGCTTTGGCATTATAACATATTCTTTTTTTGGTCCTTGACTAACTACAAGATTGATCTTAGTTCCTTCTTCTACTTCAGAATAAGCGTCTGGACTTTGGCTAATGATAATATTCGCCTCTACAGTATCACTATAGTCATAATCTACAACTTCTACTAAATTTGCCTCTTTTAATAAATCGTCTATTTCACTTATATTTTCATTGACTAAATTAGGAACTTTAACTAAATTATTTCCTTTGCTAACTGTAACTTCAATAGTGTATCCTTCTTTAACTTTTTCTCCAGCTTTAGTTCTCTGATTTACTACTTGATCTTTTTCAAACTCATTGTTAAAGACTTCATTTACTACGCTAAATTCTAATCCTAATTTTTCAACTTCTTCTTTAGCTTCTTCCTTATACATTCCTTTTAAATCCGGAACTACTACTTCTGTTGATATAAAATAATCCTTAAGTTTGAAAAAACCTAAAGCTAAAGAACTTACAACTATAAAAGCTAGTAAAATAGCAAGAAAAACAATTTTCAAACCGCCATCACTCTGCTTTTTTCTCCTATTAGATTTTTTCATAGTATTTTCATCCTTATCTTTTACGGCTGGTATTATTTGTGTAGCTTCCTCTATTCTATTAATCTCCTCTAGAGGTAAATCTTCTCCAATATATCTTAATCTTTTTAAATCTGATAACAATTCACCTGCAGTGCTGTATCTATCCACCTGACTTTTTTTTACACATCTCATAATTATATTTTGTAAACCTATTGGCACGGTATCATCCATGTCCCTAGGAGGAATTATTTCTTCTTGTATATGTTTTAATGCTACTGTAATAGGGCTATCCCCTTCAAAGGGAACTTTACCCGTTATCATTTCGTACATAACAATTCCAAGAGAATATATATCTGATTTTTCATCTGTATATCCACCTCTGGCTTGTTCAGGTGAGAAATAATGAACCGAACCTATTACATTAGAAGTATTTGTCACTGTAGAAGTGGTAGCAGCCCTGGCTATACCAAAATCAGTTACCTTTACCCTTCCATCTTCGGTGACCATAATATTATGAGGTTTAATATCTCTATGAACTATATGATTTTTGTGAGCATGTTCCAATGCTTCCGCTATCTGTATAGAATAATTCAGCGTTTCATTTACTGTAAACTTACCTTTTTCTCTAATTAGATCTTTTAAAGTTTTGCCCTCAATATATTCCATAACAATATATT
>NZ_DATHXO010000238.1:0-4869 GCF_035459645.1 Schnuerera sp. | reverse complement strand
GAAAAGAAATCCTTTAGCTGGAGTAATAACAGATAGGAAACTAACTAATAAATCCTTTATTAAGAAACTAGAAAAGCTAGGCATTCCTGTTTATTTAGACGGGACGAAGAATACAATTTTTAAGACAAAATAAGACAAGGTGACAAATTGGAGGAATATAAATGCTTTTGGCTTTATTACTAATATTAAAAATACTACTATTTATGAATATCACAAAAGTTGAACATAATAGGATTATAGTATTATTAATAAGCACATTAATAATACTATTCTTCTTTACATTAATATATTTTGGTAAGGGGAAGAAAAATCATAGATTAGCCTTTAAATTCTATGCCACCGTTTCTATAATTACGTTTGCAGATGTAGTTTACTATACTTATTTTAACACATTACCATCTATAAAAATGATAAAGCAGATAGGTCAGGTAGCAGCAGTAGGGGATAGTGTTAAAACCTTATTATCTTTTAAAAATTTATTATTTTTATTGGATTTACCTTTTATCTATATATATTCAAGAAAAAGAAAAACAACAAAGAACTATAATAAATATATAAGATGGGGAGTTCCTGGAACCATAGGTTTAATTTTAGTTATTACATTGGTAATCTTGAGTAAAATCAATCTATTTGGACCAGTAACCAACCAGGTACTATTTACCTATCATGCTAAGGATATAAAGAAAACTATAATGAAGGAAGATATAGAAAATATTGTAAACTTAACAAATAAGGATATTGAAGAATTAAAACAGCGAACTAAATTGGTAGAAGGGAAATATACAGGTTTAGGTCAAGGGAAAAACTTAATAGTAATACAAGTGGAAGCATTGCAAAACTTTGTAATTAACCATTACTATGAAAAACAGGAAATAACCCCAAATTTAAATAGACTTATAAAAGAACAGGGTAGTCTTTATTTCAATAATTATTATCAATTATTAGGTAGAGGGAATACCTCTGATTCTGAATTTGTCACTAATAACTCTCTATATCCTTCTATGGAAGAGCCAACTTATACCCAGTATGCAGAAAATACTTTCTATGGATTGCCTTGGATTTTAAGGGACAATGGATATACTGCTTGGGTATTTCATGGATATGAAAAGGAATTTTGGAATAGAGAGAAGGCTTATCCTAATCAGGGATTTCAACGCTTTATATCCCAAGAGGATTATGAACTAGTAGAAACCTTAGGATTTGGAATAACTGACGAAGAATTCTTCAAACAATCTATACCTTATTTAAAAAAATTGGACAATCTAGATGACAACCCATTTTATGCCTTTATGATTACCCTAACTAGTCACAATCCTTTTACAATGCCAGAAGAATATGAGTATCTGGAAATAAAAGAAGAACATGAAGGCACTATTTTAGGAGATTATCTTCAATCAATCCACTATACAGATATGGCCTTAGGTCAATTTATAGAAGAATTAAAGAAAGAGGGATTATATGATAAATCCATCCTAGCCATATATGGGGATCATTTTGCTATAAATAGTCTAGATAAAGATTATCAAAAATTGGTTACAGATTATTTAGGATATACCTATGATTTAGATGAAATGATGAAGGTGCCTTTGGTAATTCAGATTCCAGGCCTAGAGACCAATGAAACCGTAGATAGAGTAGGCAGTATGCTAGACTTTACGCCAACTATATTGAATATAATGGGCTATGAAAATGAAAAGGGTCTTATGTTTGGTAGAGATTTAATCAACTATGAAGGACAGAACTTCGTAGCTCCACAAACCTATGCCCTAAAAGGCTCCATAATAACTGATGAAATACTACTAGAAATGTCTAGAGACGGAGTATTTGAAAACAGCCGAGTCTATAATATAAAAACAAAAGAAACTTTGGAACCAAAAAATTATTTAGAAGAACATAAAATGGTAATAGAAGAGATAAATAAATCCGACTATATATTGAAAACGGATTTTTTCAGAAGATAATGGGACACCGGGTCAGACCTCCTGTCCCATCAATTGGGACAAGGGGTCTGACCCCTTGTCCCACCTTACCTTTTTATATATAAAAATTTCAAAGAAATTAGAGGAACGTGTAAGATTTTGTAGAAATATGTCTTTAGATTGAGAAAATTTAGACGATATTATCTTTAGGAGGAGGAGTTCATATGAAGATTAAAGCAAAAATAGTGTTATTCACATGTGTCTTATGCATCCTAAGTATTTTCCTCGTATCTTTAGTTAATTATTATTTTACAGCAAAAGAACTTTTAAATGAGATAGAAGAGAATGCTAAGAATACCGCTAAGATTACAGCAAGAGAAATAGATCAGTGGCTAAGCATCCAAAAAAATTCCCTAAAAGAAATAGGTGATGCACTAATATATAATGATGAATTTGAATTTGATTATGTACACAAATATCTAGAAAAGCAAGGAGAAACCAATGGAGAGAATGTATATTATCTTGGATTTCCTAATGGATCTGCAATATTTGGAATTGACTATATACCACCAGATGATTTTGATTGTACTGATAGGGATTGGTACATAGATGCACAAACTACTGATGATGTAGTAATGTCTTCACCTTATATAGACTTTAGAACTGGCGATATCACAGTTACTCTTTCCAAGGCTATTAAAGAA
Source organism: Schnuerera sp. (assembly GCF_035459645.1). Classification (NCBI taxonomy): domain Bacteria; kingdom Bacillati; phylum Bacillota; class Tissierellia; order Tissierellales; family Tepidimicrobiaceae; genus Schnuerera; species Schnuerera sp. The sequence continues at coordinate 2,246 of NZ_DATHXO010000238.1, read as the reverse complement.
GGCGATAGGTTAGTAGGGGTTTTAGGCTCAGATATATTCATTGACCATCTAGTAGAAATAATTTCAAACTTAGAATTAGGCGAAAACTCTTATGGGTTTCTATTAGATGGAGAAGGGATATTATAACTCACAAAAATGAAGAGTTTAGCCCTGATGCTGAAAAGGGATATGTAAATATAGCTGAAATATTAGATGGGGAGTTAAAGGATATAATAGGGACCGATGAAGATATAGCTAAAAGTAAAAAGTTAAAGGATTATGATAAGGTGGACAGGACCTTTTTCATTGAGGATATGAATGAAACCAATTGGAAGATTGGGGTGGCAATACCTACTGATGAAATACAAAAGCCATTTAAAAACTCCATAAAGATGACTATTATAACTACTGTAATAATTATTATTATAGCAGTTGTATTTTCCATTGTTATCGGGAATTCAATATCCAAACCCATAGGAGAATCTGTAAAACTAGCAGCCAAAATAGAAAAATTAGATTTGACAGAGGATGTAGATAAAAAGACTTTAAAGAGGAAAGATGAAATTGGTCAGATGACAGCATCTTTTCAATCTATAATAGAGCATTTCAAGGACTTTGCAAAAAAAGTAAGTCAATCATCAGAGCGGGTGGCATCATCCTCGGAAGAATTGACATCTGTATCCCAAGAAGCTGCTTCTGCTTCAACTAGCGTAGCTGAATCAGCTGGCGAGATTGCTGTAGACTCAGAAAATCAACAAAGAGATATACTAAATGCCGTATCTGCAATAGAGGAAATATCAGCACAGATTCAAGAGATATCAGCAAATGCAGAAGGTATAAGCAACTTAAGCCAAAATGTTTCCAATAGTTCAGATGAAGGAAGAAACAAGATTGAACAAATCATATCCCAGATGAATAATATAGTTGCAAGTACAGAAAAGGTACAAGTATCCCTAGTAGATGTAGACAACAGCTCCCAGGAGATGGACAATATAATACAGGTAATCCAAGAAGTAGCGGAACAAACTAATTTACTTGCATTAAATGCAGCTATAGAGGCAGCCAGAGCAGGTGAATATGGAAGTGGATTTGCAGTAGTAGCAGAGGAGATTAGAAAATTAGCAGAAGAAGTTCACAATTCCACAAAAGATATATATGAAATAATAAAGAAAAATCAAGATATAATTGATAAGGCAAATAAAAACATGGATTTAAGCAAAGAAGAGGTGGACAAAGGGTTAGTAACAATAGATGAAACCAAAGAGACTTTTATGACCATTATAAATTCAATAGATGAAATATCCAAACAGATAGAAAGCATATCCCAAGCCATGGCACAAGTGGCTGAAGGTACTGAAGATGTGGTAGGTTCTGTAAACTCCATTGAACATATGTCAAGAGAAATATCTGAAAGCGTACAAAACGTTTCGGCATCAACAGAAGAACAAACAGCCTCTATGGAAGAAATAGCATCTGCCAGTGAAAGTTTGGCAATGCTTGCAGAAGAACTTCAAACCCTTATATCTGAGATAAAAATGTAATTGGGACACGGGGTCAGACCCCTTGTCCCAAAGGGATGAGACAGAAAGGAAATTCCAATAAATTATAGAAATATGTATAATATGTATATATCTATAAATAAGGGCGATTTAGTTAGTATGCCTAGATATTTACGAACAATATCATCCACTGGAATATATCATGTGATGCTAAGAGGCGTTAACAGGATGAATATTTTCTTTTATAAAGAAGATAAGCTAAGATTTTTAGACACATTAATAAGGATGAAATCTAATGGAGAGTACATATTATATGGTTATTGCATAATGGACAATCATGTACATTTATTAATAAAGGAAGAAAAAGAGCCATTATCCGGAACAATGAAACGGATAGGCGTTAGCTATTCACTTTATTATAATAAAAAATATGAGAGAGTGGGGCACCTGTTCCAAAACAGATTTAGAAGTGAGTGTATAGAGACGGACGGTAGTCTATTAGCTTGTCTAAGATATATCCACAACAATCCAGTAGAAGCCTATATGGTAAAAGATCCTTCAGCTTACCCATGGAGTAGTTATAACATATACATAAATAAAATGGAAAATAAATATAATATCATATCACCAGACCTAATATTAGATATATTCTCTGAAAACAGAATAGAAGCAATAAAAAAATTTATAGACTTTTCCAGGAAAAATTGTAATAGGACCTTTATGGACTTAGAAGAGGTGGAAGAAAAATCAAAAAGTTTTTATATGAAA
>NZ_DATHXO010000237.1:0-3778 GCF_035459645.1 Schnuerera sp. | reverse complement strand
CTCTTTTCAATGCAGTGATTGTATTCTTTATAATCCGCTGTCCTCTAATAGTTCCAGATGATACTATTTCTTCTAAAGATATAATATGGGATTGTATTCTTGTTTGGCTATTCTTAAACTCTACCTTGAAATCTCTATCATCACCAATTCTTTCAAGCTTTTTTATATTTTCATCAAATACATTTAGTATATTCTCATTTACTATCCCTTGAACATAATTTATCTTATCTTTAACATCTTCAAGCATTGTATTTATTGTAACCCCTGAGTCCCTCGTCTCAGTAATTACAATACTATCATCATCTTTTAAAACTTTTAGTGATTCTTTTGACATTTTATTTCTTTTAACTTCCTTGTAATTTATTTTATTTGTAAAGTCAAAAATATTATTTTTAGAAGTAATATTAGATTTTGCTTTGCTCCTTAAAACTTCGTTTTCATAATAAAAATGTATCTCTCCATCAATATTCCTTTTGTATTTTATTAAAGATATTAGCTCAAATACTTTATCTTCTTTGTAGAAATATACTGTCATAACTATACCATTTTTCTCAGTTTCCTCATTTAAAAATACTGATGGAACTAAATCCTCATTTAAACCTTTATTATTTAATACTATTTCAAGTGCTAAATTTAATAGCTTAAGTGAAGTAGTTTTTCCAGCTGCATTTATTCCAATAATTGACATAGTCTGTTATATCACAGTATACGTAGGGGCAGACCCATGTGTCTGTCTTCCAATGATATTGCACTGCAATTTTATAATCCACTCTTTTTCAATCCCATATAATTTATCAGCATTTTGTTTATGTCCTTTAAATAAGGCATATATCTTAGGCAGCAATTCATGGTATATTTTAGTATTTATTTATTGCTTTCAGTGGTCTCGACCTGTCTCCTTGTCCAGGGATTGTTATGGTAAATTTAGTACCTTTATCTAATTGGCTTTCTACTTCTATAGTTCCTTTTAACAATTCTACAATATGTTTAACTATGGCCAACCCAAGGCCTGTGCCTTTTATAGTGCTGGATCTGCTTTTATCCGTTCGATAAAATCTTTCAAATATTCTCGGTATATCTTCTTTAGGGATTCCTATTCCACTATCCTCTACTACTAATTCAATACCTTCACCTTTATTATATAATTTAATATGTACGTATCCATTTTCTTTACCATATTTTATACTATTTTCTATTAGATTAACTAGTATTAGTTTAAACCAGTCCTCATATCCGTTTATGGAATTTAAATTATTTTGAATATCTAAATCCATATCAATATTTTTCTTATCTGCTAAAGGTTTTAATAACTTTATTATATCTATTGCATCTTTTTTAAGATCTATATTGACTATATCTTTTCCATCTTTAATATTTTCTATCTCAGATAATCTTAGCAAATCGTTTATAAGTCTTTTTAATCTTTCAGATTCAAATTCAATAATATTTATTGCCTTTTTTCTACTTTCATCTTCAAGTTCTTTGATTTTTAATGTTTCTATAAATCCAGTAATTGAAGTAAGGGGTGTTCTTAATTCGTGGGAAACATTGGCTACAAAATCCTTTCTCATATCTTCTAGTTTTCTTATAGAGGTAATATCTCTAATCATTATAAGTGTACCGATTCTATCCTTGTTCTCATATTGTTTTTCTATGGATGATATGGATACCTCTATTATCTTTTCCTCTTTCTGTCCTATAACCTTTTCAATTTTATAGTTATTTTCACATTTCAATCTATTTTTTATTTCTTTCAAATTGTTCTTTTCAAACAAAACTCTATTTATATAATTCTCTATTTCTACTTTATTATCAATATTCAATATTTCTTTCGTCTTATCATTTACTAATATGATTTTATCTTCCTTATCTAATGCAATTAATCCTTCCTGCATACTGTCAAGTATAGCATCCATCTTGGTATTCTTATCTTTCAATTCATCGATAGTATATTTTAGTTTGGAAGCCATTCTATTAAAACTTTTGGATAATTCCTCAATTTCATCCTTAGTATTTACTTTTATCTTTTTATTAAAATCTCCTTGTGCAATTAGTTTTGAAGCCTCTGTCAGTTCCTTTACTGGAGTAGTTATTTTTTTTATACTAATATATCCTAATAAAACAGCAAAAATAATTCCTACAATTGCTGATAAAAATACGTATTTAAAAAAACTTTCTATTATAAGGTCTATTTCATTATAGTCATCTCCAAGCCTTACAACAACATCATTATCTCCTACCGTTATAGGATAAAAAGCTAAATAAAAAAACTTATTACCAACTTCATTACTGTAGCGCTGTACTATTTGTCTTTCTCCTCTTATTGCATATTGAAATTCAGTAGTTTTATCGTGAGGTTGAAACATTATACTATTATTTATCGAATCCGCTAACACTTGACCTTCTCTGTCTATAAATGTAACTCGTGAATTAATCTCTGTGGATAAGTCCTGAGCTAATCTGTGAAAATTTATGTTTTCCGCTTCTTCTTCGGTTTTCTTTAAAGTATTTTCAATTAGGTTCATATTTGTAAGAAATTTTTCCTCTTTACTATCTCTATAGCTATTTTGTATAAAATAGTAAGCAAGGGCCCCTATAATAATTGCACTAGATATAGAGATAATAACAAAATATAAAAGCATTCTTCTTCTCAAATTTACACCTACTTTATCCTATATCCAATACCTCTAATGGTTTCTATATATTGATAGGGTTCCTTAGTATCTCCTAGTTTTTTCCTAATATTTAATATATGCACATCTATAGTTCTAGTATCAGTTTTTGCTTCATCTCCAAATACTTTTTTTATAAGATTTTCTCTATCCATAACCCTATTGTGATTTTCCATTAGAACTTTAAGTATTTTAAATTCTGTTAAGGTTAAATCAATCTCTATGCCATCTTTAGTAACTTCATATGTTGAAATGTCTATAACTAAATCCTTCAACATAAGAGTGTCAGTAGATTTTTTTGGTTTTTCTTTCAATATACTTGTGTTTTTATATCTTCTTAAAACAGTTTTTATTCTGGCTTCCAATTCTCTAATACCAAAGGGTTTAGTTATATAATCATCAGCTCCTAAACCTAATCCTATAACCTTATCAGATTCTTCACTTTTAGCAGTAATCATAATTATAGGTATATCCTTAGTTTCTTCATTATATTTAAGTATTCTACACACTTCCAGCCCATCAATATCGGGAAGCATAAGATCCAATAATATTAAATCTGGCTGTAAGGATATAGCTTTTGTAATAGCATCCTCCCCTGTATAAACCGGAATCCCCTGAAAACCATCTCTCTCTAAATTCATCTTAATGAGCTCTACTATATTTTTTTCATCGTCAACAATTAATATCTTTTTATTAACCATTACTAATTTCCTTTCATATAAAATCATCCTAAATTATTTTCTATAATATCAGCAATAATTCAGGATCATTTATATTATAACATAAAATTATCAGAAAATGATTTACCATCAAAAACAACCTTCAAAATACCCTCTATCCTGTATATCTCATGGATAAACTCACTTATATTAAATTTCTTAGGAATTTTTAGTATAAAATGAATTTCAAATACAGTAAAATCTCCATCTTCGTCATAATCATCTTCAAAATCATTGTTTATAATTTTAATATCCTTAATGGAAATATTATACTTTCCTAGCAAAGTTCCTATTTCACCAATTAGTCCAGATCTATTTGAACTAATAACCTCTAGCGTTTTGTAACTGGTTTTTAGTATCTTTTTTTCAAATTTTCCTAAGCTCATC
>NZ_DATHXO010000236.1:0-2026 GCF_035459645.1 Schnuerera sp. | reverse complement strand
TTATGGTAAAATAGGAGAAAATCTAAATGAAATATTCAATAATTACAGAGGGGCTTTATCGCAAATTACATATTCTTCACAACAAGCTTTAGGCATAACTAGTGAATTAGCCTTAGCAACAAAAGAAACGAATCAATCTATTAATGAAATAGCTCAAGCAATAGAACAGATATCCATAGGAGCTGAAGAACAAAAGAATAGAGTAGAAGAGTTAATGACTATGAATAATGGTTTAAAATCTATTTCTATTGAAACGACAGAAGAAAATAAAAAGGCGCAAGAACAATGGGAAAAGACCAATGAATCTTTCGTTGAAACAGGTGAGATATTAGAAAATCTAATTTCCAATATGACAAATAGAATGAATAGAAATCAAATATTGATTAAAGAAACAGAGGTTATATCTAAAAATGTAGATGAAATAAATAATATTGTAGATATGGTAAAAGACATTTCAGGCCAAACTAATCTTCTAGCCTTAAATGCAGCTATTGAGGCAGCAAGAGCTGGAGAATATGGAAAAGGATTTTCAGTAGTTGCAGATGAAGTAAGAAAACTAGCAGAAATGACAAGTGAAGCTACAGATAAAATAAACAATATGATACAAGAATTTGGACAAGATATAAATACACTACTATCTAATTTGAAAGAAAGCATAGTAGAAGAACGAAAAGACGCAGGTTTAGCAAAAGAAACTCAGTCTTCTTTTGGGGAGGCTAATCATACTCTAAATACTATCAATAGTGTAATGAAAACAACAGACAAAAAAATGTGGGATCAGCTAAATGAAATTGATAGAATTATTGACAATTTAGAGGTTATTACTACTATTTCAGAAGAAACTGTTTCTGGAACTCAGCAAATATCTGCTTCTATAGAAGAACAAACAGCTATTATGGAAGATATAAGCAATAATGCATCTACTCTCAATAGTATGAGTAAGGAACTGGAAAAAGAAATAGAATATCATTCTAAAGTTAATATCGATAAAGAAATATTAGATAAAATAATAGAAAAAAATCTAAAAATAGTAAATGAAGTTAAAGATAAAGAAGATATAAAAACATTTAATGTACAAGCACATAATAATATATACAATGATACAATAAACAAGAATCCAAATATAGATCTAATATATCTATATGATATTGAAGGAAATTTAATATCTGCCAGCCAAGAAATAGAAGACTTTGATGTTCGGAACAGGTCTTGGTTTACTGGAGCCTTACAAGAAGAAGTATATATTTCGGATTTTTATATTAGTTTAGATACAAACAAAGTAAATATAACGATTTCGGCACAAATAAAGGATATGGACAATAAATTCGTTGGTATAATAGGATTTGACATTCAAATAGAAAGCTAGTAATATGTAAAAACCTTAAGGGAAAATTTTCCTTAAGGTTTTTTTAAAAAAATTTTAAAAAGTATAGCATAATTATATATATATGCTATAATATATACATAATAAATAGTTAATAGGAGGTTTATTGCATGGTAGAACTTAAATTTATCAGATGGTTTAATCAAATTGACAAAGATGATATACCTATTGTTGGGGGTAAAGGAGCTAATTTAGGAGAACTTACTCAAAAAGGATTAGATGTGCCACCAGGATTTTGTGTAACAGCTGGAGCCTATACTTATTTCATAGACGAAGCAAAAGTAAATAATAAAATTAGAGAAAAAATTCATGAACTAGATGTAGAAGATTCTATAGAATTACAAAAAACAAGTGGAGAAATTCAAGATTTAATAAATTCAGCGCAAATCCCAGAGGATTTGGAAAATGAAATAATATTAGCATATAATCAATTTAGTGATGAAATTGATATTGAGAATCCAGAGGTAGCAGTTAGATCTTCAGCTACTGCAGAAGACTTGCCAGAAGCCTCCTTCGCAGGGCAACAAGACACCTATCTTCATATTAGTGGAAAAGAGGAATTATTAAACCATGTAAGAAAATGCTGGGCTTCTTTATGGACAGCTAGAGCAATATACTATAGAGAAAACCAAGGATTCGATC
>NZ_DATHXO010000235.1:0-2312 GCF_035459645.1 Schnuerera sp. | reverse complement strand
CCATTGAGTAGTTTTTCTGTATCTAAATTAAGTCAAAATAATAGATTAAAATCTATTTTGTTGAGAAATCATATGTTAGAAGAAAGTAAAATATCTAAAGCACCAGAGGATATATCCTCTGAAGACAAAGGAGAAATAAGTGCAATACTTAGATACTTTAAGAATAATCATTCATTAAAGGATATTAAGTTGTTATCGAAAGATTTTAAAATAGAAGATATGGATAGGGTATTTGGGTTTCCCTATGTAAAGGAAGGTCTATATAGAGATAATTATTTCCATTATCATGCAGAGAGAAGAGGTAAAGTCTTTGAAGTTAAAAGATATGATTATCTATTAGAATCTTATAGTATAATAGGAAGAACTGAAATTATGGACAATATTATAGTTTCATATAACAAAAATAATCATGATTTTAAAATAGAGGAAAAAGATAATATAATATATAATAAGAATTTAAAGGATTATGCCATGGAGATTGTGGGAAGTAATCAGAATGTAAGTGATAGATATAATAATATAATAGAAGCAGATAAAATGATATTCATAGATGAAAATGATAGAGTAAGAGTTAAGTTTATTATAGATAATATAGATGGACAAAATCTTGATAACATGGAAGATATAGTATTTAATAATATAAATTATTATGTATTAGTCAAAATTAAATAGTTATTTTCTATGTAAAAAGGGGTAAATTAAATATAATAAGAAACTATATGAAAAGGGGATGAGTTATATGTTAAAGGAAGAATTAAATATTATAAAGCAAGCTATTTTAAACGAGATAGAAGGCTATGAATTTTATCGAATGGCTGCTAATCAAGCTGGTACTAGTGATAGTAAAGAAGCCTTACTGGAACTTGCTAATGAAGAATTAAAACATGTAGGATATTTAGAGGCCTTATTTGAAAAAGTAAAAAAGAGCAATGAAGACGATAGAAAATTGGCTTTTGAAGAGATGCCACCTTCGCCAGAAATTTATAATTGGGAAAAAGTAGATAAAGAATATATAAGTTTAGCTATGTCGGTATTTAGTATCGGTATGCAGATGGAGCAGGCATCTATTGATTTTTATGAAGAAGCTAAAACTAAGACTAATATTGGAGAAGCAAAAGAGTTATATGATTTATTAATAAAATGGGAACAAGTTCATCTAGAACAATTCACTGAACAATATAATATGTATAAAGAAGATTGGTGGTCAGAACAAGGTTATGCACCATTTTAATCATTACATAGAAGGTTGCTCAGCGACCTTCTCCTTTTTATTTTAGACAATAAAGTATATAATAAAATAAGAAAACTAGAAATACTAGGAGTGATATATTGAAAACATTAAAAGAATTTAGCCTTGTATTGATAATACTTTTTGTAGGGCAAATTTTACAACTAAAGTACAATTTACCTATACCAGGGACTATCTTAGGGATGATAATTTTATTATTGTTGTTAATGACTAAGATTTTAAAGATGGAAAGGATTGAAAAAGCATCCAATGTATTATTAGAACATTTGACTTTATTCTTTGTGCCTCCTGTTGTAGGAATAATGAATCTATTTGATAAAGTAAAAGATATCTGGGTTTATTTATTAATAATACTATTTACATCTACCGTTGTAGTAATGGTGGTAACGGGACTAACCGTACAATTTTTGGATAAGCATATAACAAAAAAAGATAGGAAAGGAGCATAGAGCATGGCAATGTATTTAGATACTCCACTATTTGGGATCACATTATCGATAGTTGCATTTATTATTGGAATGTACATAAATAAAAAGAGTAAAATAGCATTATTTAATCCTTTGTTTATAGCTGGGATAATTATTATAAGTTTTCTATTATACTTTGATATAGATTACGATACTTATAATAAAGGAGGAAGTATAATAAGTTTTTTCATTGCACCTGCTACAGTAGTTTTAGCAGTTCCCTTGTATAAAAATATTAAATTGCTAAAAGAAAGATGGCTGTCTATATTAATTGGAATAATTATAGGGAGCTTGGCTGGACTTTTTACTATACTTTTATTAAGTAAATTTTTAGAAATAGACCATGGGATTATGGTTTCCATGTTACCTAAATCAACCACTACAGCTATTTCCATGGAAATAGCAAACCAAATAGGAGGATTGCCTACTCTTGCTGTAGCTTTTACAGCAGTGGCTGGAATAGGGGGAAATTTCATTGGAGAATATATATTAAGATTATTTAGAATAAATGACAAAGTTTCTAAAGGAGTAGCTCTAGGGACCGCTTCTCATGCATTAGGTACTGCCAAAGCTATAGAGATGGGAGAAACAGAAGG
>NZ_DATHXO010000234.1:0-1712 GCF_035459645.1 Schnuerera sp. | reverse complement strand
AAGAAAGATATAATGAGCTAATAAATGATAAAGATTATTTAGAAAAAGTATATAAAGAAGGAGCAGAAAGAGCTAGTTATGTAGCCAATAAAACTTTAAGAAAAGTTTATAGGAAAGTAGGATTTATTCAGAGACAATAATAGTAAAGCCCTCTAAAAAGAGGGCTTTCTCTATATCTATATTAAAACAATCTTCTACCACATATAAAACGCCTAGAATAATATCCAGAATTAAGATCTGTAATAATAACTTGACTTTGTTTTCCAGAACTAGCATGGATAAATTTGTTATCTCCTATATATATACCCGTATGACCAGGATTAGAACCAGAGGTACCTGTAAAAATTAATAAATCTCCTATTTGTAAATCATTTCTACTAACTTGTTTACCATCTTTAGCTTGAGTTGATGAAGATCTAGATATATTTATACCAATTTGTTTATAAACAAATTGGGTAAACCCTGAACAATCGAATCCATTTGTAGAATTGCCACCATAACGATAAGGAGTGCCAAGATATTTCTTAGCAGTTGCAACTATATTTTCTCCTAAGGAGCTATCTCTTGAACCACCTCTACTAGCTGATGGGTTTACTTTTCGTTTATTACCCTTCAAAGCTTCATTGATAGCTTCAATGGTTTCATAGCCAGCTACTCCATCTACTTTGATACCGTATAATTTTTGAAAATCTTTTACAGCTTGTCTAGTTTCAGAACCAAAATATGTAGTACACTCATCTATGTCCAAAAAACCTAATATTTTAAGCCTTTCCTGTAAAGCTTTTATATCCTTTCCTTCTTCACCTTCTTTTAGCAAATTTTCATATACTAGGGGTTTTAAATCTAGAATTTTCTTTAATGCTTCAAAAGTTTCAGATCCAAAGGAACCATCTGGATTTAATCCTTGAGAATATTGAAACTCCTTTACTGCATTAATTGTTTTTTCACCATAATATGTAGTAGTTTCTTCTAAATTTAGAAAATTTAAGTTCACCAAGTGTTCTTGAAGTACTTGTACATCTTTATGATCCATTCCTTGCTTTAATGTTTGATCACCTAAGTCGGCTTGTACAAATACAGGATTAGCAAATAAAACTCCAGCTATAGAAAAGGTTATAATCGTCTTTTTCAAAGAATCAGAATTCGTCATTAAGAAACAACTCCTTTTTCTGCTAAATTATTATTCCAATTGTTCTTAGTATATAATAAATTTAGTAATAAATAAAGAGGAAATTGTAACTATTTTGTAAACATTTTTGTCCAAAATTAAAGACGGGTTCTCGAGATAGCTATTTATCATGTTCATAGAATAATATACTTTTATTAAGAAAGTGTTACATAAATACTTTTTATGCTTTTATATGAAATTTTGTCATATTGAAGGAAGCAAATAATTTAAATTAAAGACTATTCACTTCCTTCAAGAGTTAAAAGAAATGTATAATACTGAAAAATATTTTATTTTTTGATATTTTCCATAGACTTTTCTGCAAATTCAGTTGTAACTATTTTTTCATAATCTGCTTTCTTCTCCAATTCTCCTGCCAATTCCATAATGTCCATCATATGATTCAAGCCTTCTTCAGTTATAATTAAATCTGGTTTCCAACTATCTTGTTCCCTATATCTGTCTATCAATGCTATTAAAACTTCATCATCTGTATCTGGGAATTGTGGTTTCAATGCCTTTGCAATTTCTTCAGAAGAATGGC
>NZ_DATHXO010000233.1:0-2019 GCF_035459645.1 Schnuerera sp. | reverse complement strand
ACTGCTAAGGCGGTTTTCACCGTTCTCATACCAATTTTTTTTACTTTCATAACACTCACCTTTTCTTATTGTAACAATATTATACCAGCGAAAACTCAGTTGGACAAGGCATTAATATTTAAGCCTAAAAGTGGTAATAGTAATTTTGATATATTATAATAATGTAATAAGGAGAAAAAGATGGAAAGAAATAAAAGAATTATAAAAATAGGATTGGTACTTATATTAATTTTCATATTAGTTTATTTAATATTAAGATTGAGGATATTTGATAAAGATAGTGTGTTGAATATTTTATTATCAGGGAAAGAAAGAACTAGATTTGGCATATTTTTTATATTACTTGTTGGGTTATTAATGATATTTTTAGTTCCACTGTCTTGGTTTTCTCCATTGGCTGCTTTTTTCTTTGGTTTAAAAGGATTTATTTATGTTGTAAGTGGAGCAATTATAGCTTCCATAATTTCCTTTATTATAGCTAGAGTATTTAGAAAAGATATTATAAATATCATAAATAAAATTTATTATAGAAAAAAAAGGAAGATTGATTTAGATGAAATTTCTACTCAAATAGAAAAATATGGATTTGGCTATATTTTTTTTATGAGGAGTATGCCTTTCATACCATTTAGTATTGCAAACTATGTATCTGGTATTAGCTCTGTATCTTTCAAAGATTATATTTTTGGCACAATATTGGCATTAACCCCTAGTCAAATTATTAATGCTTATTTTTTTGTGAAAGCCATAAATATAAGCCATCGGCCATTAGATGTTTTAGTAGCTGCTTTAATTAAAGGAGTCTATGTATTGACGATTATACTTTGGCAAAGAAAAAGTAAATATAATGCTAAAGAATGAACTAAATTTTGTCGATATACATTACAGAATAGATTAAGGAGGCTTAGGTATGCAAATTAAAGGTGTTTCCAATGCAGTGGATTCTATAAAATATAATGATGGAAATAGAAACGGCTCCAATATTAAAAAAGGTGGAACAAAAGATATACCAATTGAATCAGTAAAATTCCATAGAGAAGAAAATAAATATACAGAAGAAGAATTAATAAAATCCATAGAATCAGCCAATGAACAATTTGTTGCCTTTGATAGAAGATTTGAATTTTCCATACATGACAAAACAAAGCAGATAATGGTAAAGATTATAGACGTAACAACAGATGAGATCATTAGAGAAATACCTCCCGAAAAGATTTTAGATTTGGTTGCAGCCATATGGGAAATATCCGGAATAATCGTAGATGAAAGGGTGTAGGTGGTGATATTATGTATAATACTATGAGAATAACTGGGCTAGCATCGGGAATAGACACTGAAGAGATGATTCAAAATTTGATGAAGGCAGAAAGAATAAAAGTAGATAGAGTAGAACGAGACAGACAGACTGTATTATGGCGTCAGGAAGCGTATAATAGTCTAAATAAAGATTTTGCCAACTTTATTTTAAATACTAGAAAGATGTTTGGTCTAACTACAGTTAGTAGAACTGGAAGCTTCCTACCTAATTCATATCAAAACTTAAATTGGATTAAAAAGGCTACATCATCCAATGAAAGTGTAGCAACAGTATCCAGTACAGGAAAGGCATTAGATGGGACATATAGCGTTCATGTTGAAAAATTAGCTGAAGGGGTTAGTTTGGCTAGTGGAAGTGAGATTGGTGGTAGCGAGATACTAACAGGGAAAGAAAGTATTTCATTTATTATTAACGGCAAAGTTGTGACTGTTAATAAAACCGGAGATAAAGATATCACCATGAGTGATGTAGTAAAGGCTATAAACTCAATTGAAGATATAGGAGTTCGAGCTTCTTATGATGCAGGTATCGATAGATTTTTCTTACAGACTACAGGAACAGGGGAAGATGCCAAGATCAAGATAGAAATAACTGCTGAAGGTATTGGAGCAGATTTTATAGATGCACTAAATTTACAATATTTCACAGGGAAAGATGTTGATGGAAATGATGTTTATGAGCAATATAAAGCAAATGATGAT
>NZ_DATHXO010000232.1:0-2248 GCF_035459645.1 Schnuerera sp. | reverse complement strand
AATTGTAGGAATTAGTATGATCTAGATTCAGCTTAAGTAGTGATGGATGTTGGAAGATACATGTATGTAGCTTATATGGGTCAGCAGGTAATAGAAAAAATGATTCGGATGTGTTTGAAGCTATAACTGTTGATGAACAATAGTGAATACAAATAAATATAAAATTAAAAATTTGTACTTTAGGGTTATTTATTCTGAAATAGCCCTTTTTTAATTTTCATAAAAACTTCTCGAACGATTCCAATTATAACGATCAAAAGGGTAAAACTAATACTTTTTCCTAGCAACAAAAGAGTATTGCCATAAGAAACCAGGTTTGTATAATGTGTAATAGTTCCTACAATGAACATTAATATAAGGTAAGAAATAGTTAATAATGAAGTTTTCTTTATATTGGCATCATTTTTTGTTCCTAAATAAAATATAAAGTTAAGGAAACATACTAATGCGATAATACTTAAAATGAAACCGAGATAGGAATTTATTTGATTCATAAGCATCATCTTATCCCAGATAGGCTGAAGTCCTTTGGTTAAAACTCCACTACGACCTGGGAAGGATTTTGATATTATATTTTTATATGCTTCAACGAATATACGACTAAGAGATAAAATTGTAAGAATTAAGATGAAAAAGAAATAAGAATTAAATTTTTTAGTTTCTTTTTTAATCATAAGAATCTACTCCTTTATGTTTTATTATAACATAATTCTGATTGAGATGAATATTTTTATAACAATTATAAATCTATTGCATAATAATATAAAGTACATGATATTTAAATTGGTGGTGATTAATTTGGAAAAAGTAAATATAGCTGTAATTGGAGCTACAGGCATGGTTGGTAGGACATTATTGAAAGTATTAGAAGAACGAGATTTTCCAATAAAAAAATTATATCTTTTTGCATCAGCTAAATCAAAAGGAAAAACAATAGAAGTCCATGGTAAAGAATATGAAGTTGAAGAGCTTACAGAAAACTCATTTAGAAGAGATATTGACATTGCCTTGTTTTCAGCAGGAGGAGAGATAAGTAAAAAATTTGCTGTAATAGCTAAAAATAATGGAGCCATCGTTATTGATAACAGTAGTGCATGGAGGATGGATAAAAATGTACCTTTAATTGTACCAGAAGTCAATCCAGAAGATATTAAATGGCATAATGGTATAATTGCTAATCCTAATTGCTCTACAATCCAATCTGTAGCACCATTAAAACCTTTACATGATGCTTTTAAAATTAAAAGGATAGTATATTCAACTTATCAATCAGTTTCAGGTTCAGGTGTTGGAGGATTAAAAGACTTAGAAAATGGAGTAAAGGGGTTAAAAAACAAAAAATATCCTCATCAAATAGCATATAATTGTATACCTCATATAGATGAGTTTTTGGGCAATGGATATACTAAAGAGGAAATGAAGATGATTGAAGAAACTAAAAAAATTTTAAATGATGTTAGTTTAAAAATAACAGCAACTACCGTAAGGGTACCAGTTAAATATTCTCATAGTATCTCTACAAATATTGAATTTGAGAAAGAATTTGAATTAAGCAAAGTAGAAGAACTTCTTAATGATTTTCCAAGCATAATTGTTCAAGATGATATATTTAATAATGTTTATCCTTTAGCTATAAATGCTCAAGGAACTGATCAAGTATATGTGGGAAGAATAAGAAGAGATTTTAGTATTGATAATGGGATTAATATGTGGATTGTAGCTGATAACATTCGAAAAGGAGCTGCAACGAATACTATTCAAATTGCAGAATTAGTGTTAAAAGAATATTATAAAAAAATATGAAAACTATTTATCGATAAGGCAAAAATAAAAGGTGGATTTTTACAAATCTACCTTTTATTTTTGCTATTCGTACCGTTTTTCCTACCATTCGTACCGAATTAAACAAAAATAAGGTTAAATATGGTATGTTGATAATAAATAAAGCTAAAATTTATGGAGGGTCTATATGCTACATAAGTTGGCTGAAGATATAAGTTTTTATTTGATAACCAATAAAATAATAGATATAGAGGATAGGGATATTTATATATATGGTTTAGAATTGCTTATTTCTACTTTGTTTACATCCATTAGCATATTAATCCTAGGATTATTAATAGGGGAATGGATTTCTGGAGTAGCATATCTAACAGTATATTTTTTACTAAAATCTTATACAGGAGGATATCATGCAAAACATTATTATGAATGCTATATCTATTCCATATTAGTTTTTATTGCTTTA
>NZ_DATHXO010000231.1:0-2792 GCF_035459645.1 Schnuerera sp. | reverse complement strand
ATCTCTGACATCCCCTATAAAAAATCTTAAATCTTTTTGATTCTCTTTAAACCGTTTTCTCATTAAATCCTGTTTAAATTCATCCCTAGAATATATAATTATCTTTTTAGGTTTATATCTTTCAAATATCATTTGAGTAAACTTTTGACCAAAAGAACCTGTCCCACCAGTTATAAGTATTGTCTTGTTGTTTAGCATATTTATCCCTCATTACTTATATTATTTTCTAAAAATGCTTCTATGATAAATCGCATTTCATTATAGGCTTCATCTATATTATCCATATCTCCTTTACATAAATCCATAAAAACTTTGAAACTCTTTACTATCCTGCTACCCTTTTCTACTGGATTTCTTTCATCATTTAAACTATCTATGCTATTGGCTAACAATTCATATTGTACTCTATTCATTGGTAAAATGAATACTTTAAAAAAATCATTGTTTTCAATCTTTCTTAATATCTTATCTAATTTAACATAAGTCTTTTCTGCTTGTTTGAAATTTCTATTTCCTATTAGTCTTTCTATTCTATTTAAAATATTATAATATTCATCTGTTAATTTTAATGCTCTCTTATAAGCTATATCCATTTTCTTAGATTGGCTTTCTAAATATCCACTATCATAATTGGTTTTATTAACCTCTAACCAATTACCATACACCACTTTTTCCTTTAAATATCTATTGATTACAGTTTCTAACTCTATAAAATCCGTTCCTTCTATATGAGCTCCACCTTTTGTGGTATTAATTACCGTCATATCTGGAAAAGATTTAATATAATATTCCATTTGTTGTCTCATACTATCGAATCCTGCATTGGTCAATATCTCTTCTCCATATACATCTTTTACATAAATCCCCTTCTTAATTTCACTATCTGTAATATCCTTACTATAATGAATTCCTTCAGAATGTCGTTTTTTACCTTTATATGCTAAGTTTTGTCCCACTAAAATTATCTTATTAAATCCTAATTCATGTAATAATTGTAGGGTAACTACTGCTATAGTTGGTGCATCATATACCATGTCTATAGGCTTACCGTATTTATTCTTTAAATAATAATTAGATACTGTATCCTGACTAGTAATCATGTGATATTTATCCCCTAGATAATTTATCAATGTTTCATATCCAACACTAGATCCAAATATCATGGGAATATCCTTTATCTCTCTTTCTTTAATTTTTGTAAATACATTTTGATTGAATTCACCAGGATCATATGTAGTTGCTGCATCTGGATATATATTATTATATATCAATGTATTTATAGCCGACCCAACGCTAAATATATAAGCTAATCCATTTTCTTTTATATATCTAATATTCTCTATTTCTTCATTTAATGATGGTCCTGCAGCTACAAGTATGGCAGGTTTGTTTTTAAATGCACCTTTCTTTTCTAATAGTATATTGGGAGTATTTAATACTTCCCCAAAATTTTTCATACTATTTAATATCCATCGTTCTTGAAAAGCTAAGTTTGTTCCCATACTCGTTTTTTTATCCTTTATGGTTTCCTTGAATAATTCTAAGAACCTATTGTATTCTTCGGTAAATATATTTCTATGGCTATTTAAAACAATATGTATAAATTTGCCATTTGTTTTATCGACTAATTGATTAAAAAACTTCCTAATATCTGCCTCATTATCAGCTAAAATTATATCTTTCAATTTTAACGAAGGTAATCTCTTTAATGAATTATGAGATAAATAGGTATATAGCATCTCTGGTATAGGTTCATATATGTAATAATTTATATCTGGATGTTTCTTTAAAAATAAATCTATATGGTATCCTAATCCAGTCCCATAGAAAATAACCGTTGTATCTGGTTCTATTTCTTCATATTCTTCTATAATAGCTTCTGCTTCTCTAATTGGATTGTATTTACTATGGAGATAAAGCTTTTTATTATCTTTTTCTATCCATATAGTCTTGTCTCCTCTTCTTGTTTCCTCTACTTGAACCAAAGAATTGTCCATAGTCTTTTCTAAAGGTCTTAGCCTATTCCATATGTTAGGATAGGTAGACTTCAAAATGTTTATATTATCAATTAACATCATTTATTTCCACCTCTTCTGAAATTAGCTTTAATAATTTTACCTTCATATCCTTAAACAAAGGAATAATTTCATAAGATAGTATATCTGCTGTGGAAACAAAGTCACTATTTTGTAAAATTTCCTCAAATTCTACCAATAATTCTTGTAATTCATATATGTCTTTTGCATAGATATTCCATTCCTCATAATCATTGACTATGGTTTTTAATTGTTCATTGGAATCTATGGCTGCAAAAGTATCCATTATCCATTTAATACCTTCTATTAAGTCCATCAGTTTGCTCCAAGATTCTTTTGATGGAGTTTTATAAAATTCATTTGATAGTATTTCAATTTCTGGAATTGCTCTTTCTAAATAGTCAACGGTGGATAATAATATTTCTTCTGACATTCTTTTTATGGTTTTAGTCACTACTATTACTTTTTCTATATTTCTAATATTGTCTAGGAAATAATCATAGAAATCATCATATATTTCTAATCCATCAATTATTAGGTGACTAAATATAAGATTTGTATCTCTTACAGTATCATTAATTTCATTAAACATAGTATCAAGTATATTTTTATTATTTTCATATTCTAAAATTTTGTCAAGTATATGTATTTTCATCAAATTCCCTCCAAAAAATGGTCTGTATATATTATCGACAGAATTTGATAAATATTTATTGGTTTTTGATAAAACTCATATAAAACTAGCCTTTAATCTAC
>NZ_DATHXO010000230.1:0-8504 GCF_035459645.1 Schnuerera sp. | reverse complement strand
GATTCCCATCATCATTAAATAAAATATACCTCTCTGTAGATTATATATGAAGGTGGAGAAATTTTACAAAATAATTTTATTTTATATTAGGAACAATATATGAAAGGTCTCAACAGAAGAGGGGTATATAAATGATAAGATATAAACAATTGGTTACATTGGATATAATAGATAAAGCAACTAATGAATCTATTGGGAAAATTATGGATATACTTTATTCCCATGATTTAAGAAAAATAGAATATTTAATAGTTAAAAACAATAACCTGATTAAAAACAAGGCGCCTATTCCATATAAGGATATAAATTTTATAAATAGCAATCAAGCTTTATATTTAGAAGATATTAAAATTTTTCAAAAAAAATTAAATGAAAATATTGGTGGTAAATTTAAATTTATCGATAAAGAGATTAAGCTTGAAAACGGAGAATGCGTTGGGTATATAAAGGATATTGTTATAAATAAGGAAGATGGTTCTATTAGTGGTTTTATAATTACCGAAGGATTAATTGAAGATTTAATAAAAGGAAGGAATTATATTCCATTTTTAAAGAACACCTATATTAAAGATAATTCTGTCTATATACCTTATAAATCTATTGTATAAATTATTTAAATTACAATATTTACAAAAAATAAATGGAATTAAATATTTGTAAAGTGAAAGAATAATATATATAAAGTAAAAAGGAGAGGATATAGACATGAATAATAATGGCTTTAGAAATGGAGCTCTTTTAGGAGGTATATTAGGTGCTTCTTTAGGAATGATTTTTGGAACTAGAATGGGACCAATGCAGAAAAGAAGGATCATGAGAACTGCTAGAAGAGCAAAATCTACTTTATTTAATGGTATGAACTCATTATGGGGATAGGCAGCTAGTGGCTGCCTATTAAATTAATAGGATGGAGACAAGTATTATGAATGTACATTCATCAGTGTTAATTAGAAATTTAATAATAATTATATCTACCCTTTTAATTCTAGGTATTTACTATTTAATACATATTGGTAATAATTACGTAGATTCTAATAAACAAATTAAAATTAATAAGAAAAAGGTATTACCTTTTTTATTGACATTGATTATTATTTATTCATTTTATTTATTATCTAAAAGATATGGTATATTATCTGATACCCTTTATACAATAATTATTTCTGCAGTTCTGGCCTATTTATTTAATCCTATAATTAATTTTTTTGAAAAACGCAATATACCTAGAGGCTGGGGAATTTTAATAGTATATATGGTTATTATAGGTGTTGTTTTTATATTGTCATTTTTAGTGATACCAAAAACTGGAAGGGAAATCAAAAGGTTTGTAAATATTATTCCAATATATTTTGAGAAATTCTCTCAATTTATAGACAATCTATATTACAAATATTATACAAATATTGATAATATGCCTCCTATTTTACAAGGTATAGAGGGAGTTATATTAAATAGCTTTCAGAATGTTGAAAATGTAATAATAACTAGTGTAAGTAAATTTTTTGAAGGCATAATATCTACTTTTTCAAAGGTAGTTAGCCTAATACTAATACCAATTTTAACATTTTATTTCTTAAAAGATAAGGAATATTTTAAGAATAAGATTTACTTAACTATTCCTAAAAAACGAAGAAAAGAAGTTAAAGAATTATCTTTAGAAATAGATAGAGCCTTAAGCCAATTCATAAGAGGTAGATTAATACTAGCTATTTATGTAGGGATTGCAACAACTATTTTGTTATTAATTTTAAAGATAGAATTTGCAGTAGTTATTGGAATAATAACTGGTATTGCAGATATTATACCTTATTTTGGACCTTTTATAGGATTTTTACCAGCTGTCTTTTTTGCTTTATTAAACAGCCCTGTCAAAGCCATATGGGTAGCTATATTGTTTGTTGGGATACAATGGGTAGAAAACAATGTTTTAGCCCCTAAAATAATTGGAGAAACTACAGGAATACATCCTGTCACTATATTATTGGCATTGGTAATAGGTGGAGGAGTATTTGGAATTATGGGTATGATATTTTCAATTCCAGCAGTAGCAGTGTTTAAAATATTGTTTGGATTTTTTATGGAAAAGATAAGGAAAAGAAATGGATAGCAAATTTGATATATCGATTTCAATATGTTTGACAAAAAATTAAGTTTAAATTATAATCCAAATATAGGTATGAACGTGAATTCTCGTCCCTTTGATGAGGGACGAATTTTTTTAAAAAATTAAGAGAGGTGTATACTGATGAAGAGTATGGGCTTACATGAAATAAGAAAAGAGTTTTTAGAATTTTTTCGAGAAAAAGGTCATTTAATTTTACCGAGTTTTTCCTTAGTACCTAAAAGTGATAAAAGCTTATTATTGATAAATGCTGGTATGGCTCCTTTAAAACCTTATTTTACTGGAGAAAAAACTCCTCCTAATAATAGGGTTGTAACTTGCCAAAAATGTATAAGAACCGGAGATATAGAAAACGTAGGAAAAACAGACAGGCATGCAACTTTTTTTGAAATGCTAGGTAACTTTTCTTTTGGAGATTATTTTAAAAAGGAAGCCATAGAATGGGCTTGGGAATTTTTAACTGAAAGGATGGGAATTCCAGAAGAGGCTCTTTGGGCATCTATATATCTAGATGATGAAGAAGCTTATGAGATATGGAGCCAAGTTATCGGACTAGATGAATCAAAAATTGTACGCTTAGGCAAAGAAGATAATTTTTGGGAATTAGAGGTAGGACCTTGTGGACCTTGTTCCGAAATATATGTAGATAGAGGAGAAGAATATGGCTGTGGGTCATCAAGTTGTCAGCCTGGCTGTGAATGTGACAGATTTATTGAGGTATGGAATTTAGTATTTACTCAATTTGATAAGGACGAATCTGGAGAATATCATCCATTAGAACATCCGAATATTGACACTGGAATGGGTCTTGAGAGAATAGCTGCAGTAATGGAAAAAGCAGATAATATTTTTGAAGTTGGTGAAATAAAAAAAATACTTAAAAAAGTAGAAAGTATATCTGGCAAAAAATACGGTGTAGATTCTAATGTAGATACTTCTATCAGGGTTATCACTGACCATGTAAGGGCAATAACTTTCCTAGTATCAGATGGAGTTCTACCTAGTAATGAAGGTAGAGGTTATGTGTTAAGAAGGTTAATAAGAAGAGCTGCAAGACATGGAAAGTTATTGGGGATTAAGGGAGTATTTTTAAATAGTATTGTAGAAAGTGTAATAGAGTCTTGGAAAGTAGAATATGAGGAGATAAAAGAAAGAGAAGAACAAATAAAGAAAGTAATAAAGGCAGAGGAAGAAAAATTTCAAGAAACTATTCATCAAGGGATTCACATATTGGAAGAATATATAGAAGAAATAATAGAAAAAGATGAAAAATATTTAGATGGAAAGAAAGCTTTTAAACTATATGACACCTATGGGTTCCCCCTAGACTTAACTAAAGAAATATTACAAGAAAAGGGATTGTCAGTAGATGAAGATAGGTTTAACCAACATATGGAGGAACAAAGAAATAGAGCTAGAAAGGCTAGAGAAGAGTTTTCTGATTCAGGATGGAAAAATGGAAATCTGGCAGAATTTATAGAAGGATACAACACTGTATTTAAAGGATATAAAAGCACTATATTGGAAACAGAAGTAATTGGAATATCTATAGATGGACATATGGTCGATGAAATAGAAAAAGGACAAGAAGGTATTTTAATATTAAAGGAAACTCCTTTTTATGCTGAAAGTGGTGGACAAATAGGAGATATTGGGTATGTAGAAAAAGAAAACTTCAAAGGGAAAGTAATGGATACTAAATATACAAAAGATGATACTATTATTCACTTTGTTGAAGTTGAAAAAGGAAGTTTAAATCTTAAAGACAAGGTAATTGCAAAAGTTGATAAAGCAAATAGGCAAAACATTATGAGGAATCATTCTGCTACTCATTTACTTCATAAAGCATTGAAAGAAGTTTTGGGAGAGCATGTAAATCAAGCAGGCTCGATAGTGTTACCAAATAGGCTAAGATTTGACTTTACTCATTATGAAGGAGTCGAAGAGGGAAAACTAAAAAGGATAGAGAAAATTGTAAATGATAAAATATTTGCTTCTTTAGAAGTGAAGACTATGGAAATGACACTAAAAGAGTCTGAAGAAATGGGTGTAGTTGGATTATTTGAAGATAAATATAAAGATATAGTTAGAGTGGTTCAAATGGGGGATTATTCCAAAGAGTTATGTGGAGGTACTCATGTAAACAATACAAATAATATTGGTATTTTTAAAATTATTAGTGAATCCAGCATCGCTTCTGGAGTTAGAAGGATTGAAGCTATAACAGGTAATGCAGTTTATGAATATTTAGACGGACTAGAACAAGATATTAATCGAATATCACAAATTGTAAAATCTAATAGAAATGATATTATAGGAAAGATTGAAAATATTACTGAAGAGTTGAAAGAAAAGGATAAACAGATAGAATCTTTAAAATCTAAGATGGCATCATCTATTGCTGAAGAAATATTGGATTCTAGAAAGGAAATTAACGGAATAAATATTATTATGCACAAAGTAGATAATATGGATATGAACAGTTTAAGAAATTTAGGAGATGAACTGAAAAATTCTATAAATAGCGGCGTTATTGTTTTAGCTAGTGTTAGCAATGGGAAACTTTCCTTTGTTTCAATGGTGACTAAGGATTTAATTGAAAAGGGAATCCATGCAGGGAATCTAATTAGAGAAGTAGCAAAGATTACTGGTGGTGGCGGTGGTGGCCGTCCAGATATGGCTCAAGCAGGAGGAAAGGATATTTCTAAAGTTGAAGAAGCTTTAAGTATGGTATCAACAATTATTGAAAAACAACTTAAATAAATATTAGCCTTTTTGGGCTAATATTTATTTTCATACTGTATATTATATAAATGATATGATATAAATATTATAGGGGGTGTTATTATGAATAAAAATTTTAATGAGACAATGAAGTTTGAACCACCTAAGGAAAATATAAATGAGGCAAGAAAGATTATTTTAACCGTCTATAATGCATTAAAAGAAAAAGGCTATGATCCAATTAATCAAATTATAGGCTATATACTATCAGGGGATCCAACTTATATTACAAGCCATAATAACGCTAGAAGTTTAGTTAGAAAAATTGAAAGAGATGAATTATTAGAAGAGATTTTAGGAAGTTATTTGGAGGAAGAAAAATAAGTTTAGGAGAGAATTTTAAGTGAAAAAAGCCAGGATATTTATCACATTTTTTGTTGTTTTATTTATATTGTTTTTTATTTTAGAAATTGGTTATAGCAATGATAATTTTAATGCAGATCATAATGTTTATATTGTTGTGGCGAACAAATTAACCCTTTCGGATATTGATAAAATGTCTAATTTTAAAATGTTAATAGAAGATGGAAATTTTGGACTAATGAATGTAAGAGGAATTAGTAGCTATAGAGGAGCTGGAAGTTTTGCTACTATAAATGCATCTAACAAAACTTCTGCTAATAATGAAAGTAGTCAATTTCATAATTTGGATAATAAATTAAAAGAAATTTATGAAAATAGAGCTGGTAAATTAGATAAAGAATATGAAATAGCTAATATGCAGATAGGTAGATTGCATAATCAAAATGAAAATAACAGGTACTCCCCATTTATCGGTGCATTAGGCCATATGTTGCATAAGGGAGGACATAAAACTGCTGTTTATGGCAATAGTGATACAGATATGCAATTTATAAGAACTTCTGCATTAATACCTATGGATTCTAAAGGTCTTATTGATTATGGGAATATAGATGATATTCTTATTGAAGATTTAGATTATCCCTATGGAATTAAAACAGATTATGACAAAATATTGGATGAAATATGGGATATTAAATCTAAAGCTTCTTTAATTGTAGTAGATACAGGGGATTTAAATAGACTTAATAGCTATAATAATTTTTTATCAGATGATAAATTGCATCAAAAAAGAAATATGATTTTACAAGACATTGATACTTTTATAGGGGATTTAGTTAATATAATTGGTAAAGACAAATCCTTGTTAATGATTTTCAGTCCAAATAGTGGAGAGGAAAGGATTGATGGAAATAGATTATCACCAATTCTTATATGGGGAAAAGGTGTAGAAAAAGGTATACCTATTTCTGCTACTACCAAAAGACCAGGGGTTATTTCTAACTTAGATATTTCTCCTACAGTTCTAAACTTTTTAAATCTTAGTATTGAAAATATGGGTGGAAACAATATTAACTATATAGAAAAGTACAATTCTTTTAAATATATAGAATCTATAAATGGGCGTATTAATCTTATGTCAAGAGTAAGAGGAAAGACTTTATTATTATATGGAACTGCTAGTATTGTGATTATGTTAATGGCTTCAGTTATATTTTTATTTAAAATTAAACTGAATAATAATTTGAGGGAATGGATGCAAGTATTGTTATTATTACTATATGGACTTCCAATGATATTTATAATAAATTCTTTGTTTAAAATTGACACTCTTTTTAAATTTGTTGCTAGTTTAGTAATTATTTTAGGGCTATTTACTTATATATTTAAAAAAACCAATGTTAAAAGCTTAATATTTTTTATTACCTATTCCTATTTTATAATAATTGCTGTAGATATATTGTTTAACGGTATTTTTACTAAATACTCAATTATTAGCCATGATCCTATTATAGGAGCACGATATTTTGGTATAGGAAATGAAATGGTTGGGTTGTTTTTAGTTGCAACTACATTAACAGCAGGATTACTTCATCAAAAGTCTAATAAAAAAAGTAGAACTATTTTGGTTTTATTTATGGCTATTTTTACTGTAGGACATCCTAAATTAGGGGCTAATGTTGGAGGCACAATAGCTCTATTGTCTGCCACTATATTTTTTATATTGGAACTAATGAATAAAGAGCTGAATTTAAAAAATATGACATTAACCTTAGTCATAGTTATTATAACCATTGGAATTTTAGGCTATATAGATATAAAGTTTAATCCCAGTCCAACCCATTTAGGCAGTACTTTATTATCTATAAATAATACGGGTATAGGCTTAATGAAGAATATAATAGATAGAAAGTTATTGATGAATATTAGACTAGTAGGTATATCATTTTGGACAAAGGTGATAATTATAAATGTATTTATACAAATTATGGTTTCATATCTATTTAAAGATAGGATTAATAACTTTATGAATACAGGATTAGGAAAGGGCTATTTAGCATGTATAATAGGTAGTATAGTAGGTTTTTTAGTGAATGACTCTGGTTTAATATTATCTGGGATAACAGTTAATATGATGACAATATTTTTAATTTTTATTATTTTATATAACAAAGAAATATATACAAAATAGGAAGTGGACTTAAATTGAATAGAGTAAAATTAGGAAATACTAGTATAGAAGTTTCAAGATTATGCTTTGGTTCTTTAACTATGACTCCTTTTCAAGCAAATTTGACTGTAAAAGAAGGAGCATATCTTATTCAATATGCTTATGATAAAGGTATAAATTTTATTGATACTGCTGAAATATATGATAATTATAATTATATAAAAGAAGCATTAAAGGGTATAAAGAGAGAGGATTATGTTATTACAACTAAATGTTATGCATATACTAAAGATATGGCCAAACAGAGTTTAGAATTAGCATTAAAAGAAATAGGAACTGATTATATAGATATTTTTATGCTTCATGAACAAGAAAGTATTCATACATTAAGAGGACATCAAGAAGCTATAGAATATTTTCAAAAAGCAAAAAAAATGGGTAAAATTAGAGCCATAGGAATTTCTACTCATAGGATAAAGGGAGTTTTAGGAGGAACAATTTCTGAATCTATTGATATTATACATCCTATTGTCAATAAAGAAGGAATTGGGATTCAGGATGGAAACATAGAACAGATGTTAGTTGCTATAGAAAAAGCTTATAAAAGTGGTAAAGGGATTTATGCTATGAAACCTTTAGGTGGAGGTCATTTAATTCCTAAAGCTCAAGAGGCCTTTAATTTTGTTAAGAATATACCGTATATACACTCTTTTGCCATTGGAATGCAGTCAAAAGAAGAAATAGATTGTAATATTGGATTGATTGAAACGGGAAATATACCAGATAAACTAAAAAATAGTTTAAGCAATAAGAAGAGAAGGTTAATAGTGGCTGATTATTGTATAGGGTGTGGAAATTGTGTAAATATTTGTAAACATAATGGAATTGAAATTATAGATGGTAGGGCAGTACCTAATGAAAACTGCATACTTTGTAGTTATTGTGCAAGAAACTGTCCAGAATTTTGTATAAAGATAATATAAAGGTGGATAATATGGAAAGAATAATGGGATTAGATGTAGGTGATAAGACAATAGGTGTTGCGATAAGCGATCCTTTATTGTTTACTGCTCAAGGACTTAAAACTATTTTTAGAGAAAGCAATAAAAAAGATATTAAACAAAT
>NZ_DATHXO010000229.1:0-1895 GCF_035459645.1 Schnuerera sp. | reverse complement strand
ATACAATGAACTGGCTAGTCCAATTAGTATTGATGATAATATAGAAGAAATACTTAAATTATGTCCTTCAAAATACTCTCCTTTTAATAGAAAGGGCGGAGGAAATCAAGGTTATTTATATGAAATCGGAAATAATTTAGGAAACTATTTAATGAAATTAGTAAAAGACAAAAATGATGAAATAGATGCAATAAAAATATTTAGATAAACATCTCCTGAAAAATAGGAGGTGTTTTTAATAAAATTATTATACTTTCAATCACTGCCACTATTAAGCCCCCTAACCTATTTGGACAATCGCACACTAATTTAGTAAAATAAAAATTAATGGGAGGTTGTCTAAATTGAGAGGTAAAGGTAAAAGATATCCAGAAGAATTTAAACGTCAAATTATTAAGGAAGTAGAAGAAACTGGTAATGCTACATTAGTTGCCAGAAGACACGATTTAGTCCCTGGAACTGTTACCCGCTGGGTTAGGGAGTCAAAGAAAGAAAATGGACTAATTCCAAATTATAATTATTCCAATAATATTAATGCTAAATCCCTAGAAGAAGAAAATGAGCAATTAAAAAAATTATTAGGCGAAAAAGATTTAGAAATTGCCATTCTTAAAGACCTTTTAAAAAAAACGAACCCACAATAGAAGATAAAGTTAATATTGCGAAGAAATGGATTGATTTAGGATATACTGCAGTTACTGTCCTTAAAATTCTTGGATTAAGTAGGTCTACCTATTATTACAATATTAAAAAAAGAACTAAAACTGAAGATATGAATGAAGATACAAAAATAAATAAAGGCGGTAGACCAATTCCTGGTTACTCTTTTGATAAAGATGGCAATCATATTTGTGATGAACAAATAAAGGAATATATATTAAAAATCATTGAAACAGAAGGATTGTACTACGGTTACTGCAAAATAACTGTATTGTTAAGAAGGAAATTTAATTTAATTATAAATAAGAAAAAAGTATATAGATTATGTAAAGAGCTTGAGGTCTTAAGGCCTCAAAGGAAAATTAAACCTAAATATCCTAGAAAAATAGCTATAAATAGAGAAATAACAACATCAAATTCCCTTTGGGAAGTAGATGTTAAATATGGTTATATTCATGGTGAAGATAGATTCTTCTATATAGCTTCCTTTTTAGATGTATATGATAGAAATATAGTAGAATATCATATGGGATTATCTTGTAAAACTGAAGACATAATTGTAACCCTTAAAAGGGCATTAATGAAGCGGGAACTTTATAATAAGAAAATTAACTTGATTATAAGGTCAGATAATGGTCCACAATTTATCAGCAATAAATTTCAAGATACTTGTAAAGAATTAAAATTAGAGCATGAAAGGATACCGTTTAAGACTCCAAATAAAAATGCCCATATAGAAGCTTTTCATAGATTGTTAGAAGATGAATGTTTGTCAAGGTACGAATTTAAAAGCTATACTTAAAGCTAGAAGTAGTATCTAAATATATTAAATTCTACAATAAAGTTAGAATCCATAGTTCTTTAGGATATATTTCACCAGTAGAATTTTACCATAAAACATTGGAAGGAACAGCAAAACCTTTGAAAATAAAGCTTTAATACTTTGCCTTCAGGTGCCTAACACATTAATATTTAGCTGAAATCAAGGGCCTGCTTTAATGGGCGTAGCCTTTACCCTTGATGAAGATAAATATTAATGTACAATAAACCAAGGGCAAAATGAAATATTATGATATTGGAAGTATTAGTGAGTTTTTGTCCAAAATTAAGGGGTCAATCCGACTTGGGATGTTTTAGTACTCTAAGGATTTAAGCTATTGTAAAAGTTGCAACATGTAAAGATTTACCAGATCCGGGTTTTAGTACTCTAAGGATTTAAGCTATTGTAAAAGGAT
>NZ_DATHXO010000228.1:0-1844 GCF_035459645.1 Schnuerera sp. | reverse complement strand
AAGGATTATGATTATTTTAGCAATATTCAAAATAATATTAAAAAAATATTTGTTAAACCTACTAAAGATATTGATAAGGAAGACGAATACAATGAAAAAAATGATTAAAATATTATTATTGGTTGTTTTAGTAACTATTTTAATAAGTGAAGTTTCATATGCTCAACCAGATTCATCTTTATTGGATAGATTAGCTGGTAACCAACCTGAGGACTACGTTTTTTCATTACGAATTGTATTCCTGTTGACTATACTTACTTTGGCACCATCTATTTTAATAATGATGACAAGCTTTACAAGATTGATTATAGTACTATCGTTTATTAGGAATGCATTAGGACTTCAACAAACACCTCCTAATCAGGTTATAATAGGTCTAGCTTTGTTTTTAACTTTCTTTATAATGGCGCCAATAGGTACACAAATCAATGAGGAAGCAATTCAACCTTATTTAAGGGAAGAAATTAATCAAGAGATTGCTTTAGAAAGAGCATTAGAACCTATAAGAGAATTTATGCTTAAACAAACTAGAGACAAGGATTTAGGATTATTTTTAAATATGAAAAATATGGATGGTGTTAGCAGGCTTGAAGATATACCTAATCATGTATTGATACCTGCTTTTATAATAAGCGAATTGAAAACAGCTTTTCAAATTGGTTTTGTAATATATGTTCCATTTCTAGTAATAGATATGGTTGTGGCTAGTACATTAATGTCAATGGGTATGATGATGTTACCACCAGTAATAATCTCTTTACCTTTTAAAATATTATTATTTGTATTAGTTGATGGGTGGAACTTAATAGTTAAGTCCTTGGTACTAGGTTTTAAATAGGAGTGATGAAATGAGCGAAGGAGATGTATTAAAATTAGCTCAAGATGCTGTTAGAACTATTTTAATGGTATCTGCACCAATGTTAATATTTAGTTTAACAGTTGGTTTGATAGTAAGTATTATACAGGCTGTAACTCAAATCCAAGAAGCTACATTGGCTTTTGTCCCAAAAATTGTAGCAGTACTTTTGTCTTTAGTTATTTTCGGACCTTGGATACTTAAATTTATAACTCAATTTGCTACAGGGTTGTTTACTAATATTAACTTGTATATACAATAGATAGGTGTTGATTATGGGAGTTGTCTTTGATTTATTATTAGATAAATTTGAAACTTTTTTATTGGTTCTAGTTAGAACTTCTGGAATATTTATAGTTTCACCCTTTTTTAGTTCTCAGAATGTGCCTAACTCCTTGAAGGCTGGTTTTTCATTTATATTATCAATACTTTTAACTCTATCTTTAGATATTTCCCTTGTAATTTTAGAAACAACCTTTGTAGTTCTTGTAGTAAAAGAGTTAATGGTAGGCCTTATAATTGGATTTATCAGTTATGCTTTTTTTTCTACCTTCTATGTAATGGGACAAATTATCGATATGAAAATAGGTTTTGGTATGGTAAATGTTATTGATCCTCAGCATAGAGTACAAATTCCCGTTATGGGAAATTTTTATTACATATTAGCTTTTTTACTTTTATTAAGTATTAATGGCCATCATAGTATTATAAATGGGTTAATGGATAGTTATGAATTTATCCCCATTGGAGGTTTTGCTTTTAATATAGAAATAGGATTTTTTTTAACAGATATTTTATCTCAGTCTTTTATTACCGGATTTAAATTAAGCGCACCAATTGTAGGTACAATCTTCTTAACGGATTTATTATTAGGAATTTTAGCTAGAACTATTCCTCAAATGAATGTTTTTGTTGTAGGTTTACCTTTAAAAATTTTAATTGGATTAATAATAATTGGTGTATCTATACCAATATTTTATTCAATAAC
>NZ_DATHXO010000227.1:0-2600 GCF_035459645.1 Schnuerera sp. | reverse complement strand
CTTTTAACTTACCTAGATAATCAACCTTTTCTATATTCATGGAAGTTGGGTCCTTTTTATCCTGTCCTACAATTGCTTCCAACATTAAGGTTGCATCAGTTACATTTCTTCCAAAAGTTCCTATTTGGTCCATAGAATTGGCCAATGAAATAAGTCCATATCTAGAAACAAGTCCATATGTTGGTTTAATTCCTACAACTCCACAATAACTAGCAGGTTGTCGGTTTGAACCTCCTGTATCAGAGCCTAATGCCAAAGCTACCTGCCCAGCTTTTACTGCAGCAGCAGAACCTCCACTGGAACCTCCTGGTACCCTTTCCTCATCTATAGGATTTTTAGTTACACCAAAATAAGAACTCTCTGTTGAATAACTTGCTGCAAATTCATCCATATTTGTTTTACCTAAAATAATTCCATCAGCCTTTTTAATCTTTTCTATAACTGTAGCTTCATAAGGAGGTAGGAAATTTTCAAGCATTTTTGACCCACAGGTAGTCTTTATATCTTTTGTAATTATATTATCTTTGACCCCTATAGGTATGCCTCCTAATATTCCTAAATTCTCTCCATTTCTAATCTTATTATCTATCCTATCTGCTGCCATAATTGCTTCTTCTTTAGTCAATGTAATAAAGGAGTTCAAACTGCCTTCTACTTCTTCTATTCTATCAAAATGAGCCTTTATAATTTCTTTGCTAGATATTTCTTTATTTTTGAGTTTTTCTTTCATTTCTACAGCTGATAATTTTACTAAATCCATTCCAACCACCCCTTTTAATCCATTACTCTTAGTAATTTAAAATAACCATATTCTTGTTCTGGAGCATTTTTAAGTGTTTCTTCTTTATCTAGCCCCTCTTCTCCTAAATCTTCTCTTAATGATTCTTCTTTTAAATTAATAAAATTCATGGCTTCTACTCCATCTGTATCTACTTCATTTAAATTTTTTAATTGTTCTAATACATTAGAAAACATTCCCATAAAAATATCAATTTCTTTTTCAGACAATTTAAGTTTACACATTTCAGTTGCTTCTTTTATATCTTCTTTTGAAATCATTTTCTAACCTTCCTTTCCTTGTATAATTTTACCATTGAAAATATAATCTCTTATTATATTACTGTAAAATTTCTAATAACCTTTCTTCATTTATTATCTCAATACCTAGCTCCACAGCTTTGTTATATTTAGAACCAGGATTTTCACCTACAATTACATAATCCGTATTGCTACTTACAGAACCCGTTACTTTTCCTCCCATTTCTTGTATTTTTCCTTTTAATTCCTTTCTAGCATAGGATGCTATAGTTCCAGTAATTACTATAGTTTTATCTGTGAATATAGAATCTTCAAGGGTTGTTTCTTCATAATGAGGCTTTACCCCTTCAAATAGCAATTTATCTATTCCTTCTAAAATTCTACTATCATGAAAAAATTCAATTATACTATCTGCTATTTTAGGTCCTATATCTGGTACATCTATTAATTCTTCATAAGTAGCATTTTTTATGGCATTTAAAGATTTGAATTTTGTTACTAAATCTTGAGCTGTTTTTAATCCTACATTGGGAATTCCTAAAGCATATATAAAAGCATCTAAGGTAGTATCTTTGCTAGCTTCAATGGCTTCCAATAAGTTTTTAGCTCTTTTATCTTTAAATCCTTCAAGTTTTAATAAATCCTCATATTTTATTTCATATATATCGCCTACATCCTTAAGGTCTAATTCTTCAAACAATTTTTCTGCTGTTTTTTCACTTAATCCTTCTATATTCATAGCATCTCTACTAGCAAAATGTACTATTCGAGACACTAATTGAGGTTTACAAGTCAAAGAATTTGGACAAAATATATGGACCCCATCCTGTATTAATTCACTATTGCAAGCAGGGCAATGGCTGGGTTTTTCTATTTTAATCGTTTCTTCTTCTGTATCTACCACTCCCATTATTTCTGGAATTACTTCATTAGACCTTCTAATAAATACTCTAGAACCTAAAGCTACCTTTTTCCTGAGTATATCATCATAATTATTCAATGTAGCCCGTCTTACAGTTGCTCCTCCAATTTCCACTGGTTCCAATATAGCAGTAGGAGTAACTTTCCCAGTTCTACCTACATTCCATTGAACAGATAGTAATTTGGTAGTAGTTTCTTCTGCTTCAAATTTATAAGCTATTGCCCATCTTGGAAATCTCATGGTATAGCCAAGGGCTTCACGAGTTTTCATATCATTGATCTTAATTACTGCCCCATCTGTTAATATGTCTAAATGATGTCTTGCTTCTTCTATATTTTCTACTTCTTTAATCACTTCATCTATAGAATTACACTCTTTGGCATAATCATATACTGGTAATCTATTTCCCTTTATAAATTCAAGCATTTCCATATGTGTGGTAAATTTTTTTCCTTCTATATAACCTATATTATAAAAGTATGCTACTAAATTTCTTTCTTTAGTTATTTTTGGGTCTAAATTCCTTAAAGCTCCTGCAGCTGCATTTCTTGCATTTTTAAGTGGCTCTTTGGCTGTCTCGTTGTATTTTTGAAGAGCAGATAAAGGCATTAGCCCCTCCCCTTGCACTTCAATGGTTCCT
>NZ_DATHXO010000226.1:0-2144 GCF_035459645.1 Schnuerera sp. | reverse complement strand
CAATATATAATCGATTAAAACAATTGCATTGTTTACAACTATTCCCGCTAATATTATGAGTCCAATATATGCAGGAACACTCAATGAAGTTCCAGAAATAACCAGTGCCATAATTCCTCCTGAAAGTCCTAGAGGAACAGATATCATAATTATAAAAGGATTTATTAACGATTCAAATTGAGCTGCAAGAATCATATACACCAATACAATTGCCAATATTAAAACCAGTGCTAATTCTTCAAAAGCCTCAACCATTTCTTGATTTTCTCCACCCATCTCATAAATATATCCTGCAGGCATATTATATTTTTCAAGTTCCTTCTCAACATCATTTGAAATACTTCCTAAATCTCTGCCTAATACCTGAGCAGATACAGTTGCCACTCGAACCTGACCTTCTCTGTTAATAGTAACTGGCCCTCTATCGATAACTATTTCAGCTACCTGACTCAATGGCACATTGAACCCACTAGGAGTAGCAATCATCATCTGCTCTAGATTAGAGATACTATCAGTGATGGTGTCATCACCACTGATAACTACATCAATTTCATCACCTTCATATTTAAATTGAGTAGCCCTTATTCCAGATACAGTTCCTCTAACAGAACTAGCAATCTGAGCTGCTGTTAATCCATATTGAGATGCTCTTTTTCTATCAACTATAATTTGAACTTCAGGAACTCCTTCCTCCATACTAGATTGAACTTCCTGAATTCCATCAACGGAGCTAATAATCTTGCTAATATCGTCTCCTATTGTCTTAAGAGTATCTATATCATCCCCTTTAATCTTTATACTAACAGCTCCTCCTCCTAATGCACCTAGAGAAACACTGCTAAATACAGATACTGTTTTTTCAGCCCCTGGAATATCATATATCTTTTTACGTACCTCATCTGCCACTTCCTGGCTACTACGCTGACGTTGATCTTGGGTCTTTAGAACACAAGTAATGCTTCCATTATTGCTTTCACTTCCTACTGTAGAAAAGACCGTTTCAATTTCAGCAATATCCTCAATCTTTTGTTCGACTTTTGT
The DNA here is from genome assembly GCF_035459645.1 of Schnuerera sp. Lineage (NCBI taxonomy): Bacteria > Bacillati > Bacillota > Tissierellia > Tissierellales > Tepidimicrobiaceae > Schnuerera > Schnuerera sp. The sequence goes on along the minus strand of NZ_DATHXO010000226.1, from coordinate 1,103 downwards.
CATAACAGCATCTATCTCATCTATCTCAGAGCCAACAGGAAGAGTCACATTGATGGTAAACTGCCCTTCATCAGTTTCAGGTAGAAATTCTGTTCCTACTAAAGGAATAGATACCAAAGTTAATGCAAATATTGAAAAAGCAATTATAACTGTCCAAACTCTATGGTTAATAGCAATATTAAGTAGCTTTCTATAACCAGATTCTATCTTTTTATAGCTATTCTCTAATATATTACTAATCTTTTCTATTACCTTAGGTTTCCTTTTGTTGCTGCTTTCTATCTTAAGAAGTTTTGAAGAAAGCGTAGGTACTAAAGTTAAAGCTACCAACAAAGATGCAAATAAAGCAATAGTAACCGTTAAGGCCATCTCCTTGAATATTGTCGATGTCATTCCCTCCATAAATACAATTGGAAGAAATACTGCTACAGTTGTCAAAGTAGAAGCAGTAATTGCCATTCCAACTTCTTTAGCTCCAAGATGTGCAGCATCCATTTGGGAATAACCTTCTTGACGGAACCGATAAATATTTTCTAAAACTACTATAGAGTTATCCACAAGCATACCTACCCCTAAGGCTAGCCCTCCCAGGGTCATAAGGTTTAAAGTAACACCGCTAAAATACATTAAAGTAAACGCTGCTATAATGGACACTGGAATAGCAGTTGCAATAATAAAAGTAGATCTTATGTTTTTTAGAAATACAAAAAGAATTATTACTGCCAATACAGCCCCTAGTATAGCACTATTAGCCACCGTATCGATAGCCATTTCAATATATTCTGACTGGTCAAATAAAACTTGTATATCTAACCCTTTATTTTCTTCTTTAATTCTTTCTAATTCTTTGCTAACTCTATTGGCCACCTGTACAGTATTAGTTCCCGACTGTTTTTGAATAGATATATTCATAGCCCTCTGGCCATTGGTCTTAGCTAAAGTTGTAAGATCCTTGTTTTTCATTTCTACATTTGCAATATCATTAAGATGCACCACCCCACCAGTTGGTAAAGGAATGAGTAGGTTTTCAATTTCATCTAGAGCCTGAAATTCTCCTACTGTACGAATAGTTAGTTTTTGATTTCCTTTTTGAACTTCCCCGC
>NZ_DATHXO010000225.1:0-3504 GCF_035459645.1 Schnuerera sp. | reverse complement strand
ACTCCTTCTCCTTTTTCTTCAACTACTCCATCCTTTATTATCTCCCACTCTGTGGTATAATTGTTTTTAATCTGCATTACCTTGTCTCCAACTCGGAATAGTTCATCCCCTATTTGTTTTTCCTTTTTATTATTGGATTTTGGATTTAATACATTTTGTAAGTATTTATTTAATGCATTTATACCAACATCTCCCTTTTTCATGGGAGCTAATACTTGGATATCTTTAAAAGAATCTACTCCATAATAAGCAGGTAGTCTTTCTTTGCATAAGGACAATACAATATTTACAATATTATTAGGATTATGTTCCTTTATAAAATAAAAATCCTTGTCTTTTTCATTTAATATAGGTCTTTCCCCTTTATTAATCCTATGGGCATTGACTACTATTAAGCTTTCTTCTGCTTGACGGAATATTTCATTTAGTTCTACTACCTTTACTACACTACTATTTATAATGTCTTTTAAGACATTTCCTGCTCCTACTGATGGTAACTGGTCTACATCTCCTACTAAAATAAGTCGTGTTCCTGGCACTATGGCTTTGAGTAAACTATTCATCAACAAAATATCTATCATAGATGCTTCGTCTATAATCAACAAATCCGTATCTAATGGACTATCTTCATCTAATCCAAAGGCCATTTCTTCTTCCATATAGGAATACTCTAACAGTCTATGGATAGTTTTTGATTCTATTCCTGTAGTTTCAGTCATTCTTTTGGCTGCTCTTCCTGTAGGTGCAGCTAAATTTACGTTTAATCCTTGGTCTTTAAATATTTTGATTATAGCATTTATGATGGTAGTTTTTCCCGTACCTGGTCCTCCAGTAATTACTATTATTCCATTCTTAATAGATTCCTCAATGGCTTCTCTTTGTTTTTTTGCAAATATTAAACCATCTTCTTTTTCTATTTTGTTGATAATATTGTCTATATCAAGATCAAAGTCCTCTAATTCAACTCTGGACAATTCTACTATTTTTCTACTTACATTGTTCTCCGCTATATGGAAAGGAGTATAGTAAACTCTAGTTTCATCTTTAATATTTAATATATGAATAATCCCTTTTATAGCTAAATCCCTTAGGGATGCTTCCACCAAATTCTCATCTACTCCTAATAATCCCGAAGCACTCGGTATTAGTTCTTCTTTAGGAACATAGGTGTGACCACTGGCAGCATATTTATTTATCATATATCTAATACCCCCTTCTATCCTATAGGGGGATTCAATGCTAATACCCATATTTTGTGCAATCTTATCTGCAGTTTTAAAACCTATGCCAAAAATATCTTCTGAAAGTCTATATGGATTTTCAGAAATTATATTTATGGTATCCTTACCATATTTTTTATATATTCTAATTCCATAATTGGCTGTTATCCCATATTGTTGGAGAAACACCATAATGTCCCTTAGTTCTCCCTGTTCTTCAAAGGCTTCTACTATCTTTTTTAATTTTTTGTCCCCTATTCCTTCTATTTCCTTCAACCTCTCTGGATTGTATTGAATTATATCTAAAGCATCTTTTCCAAATTTATCTACGATTCTTTTGGCTGTTTTTGGACCTATATAGGGAATCATTCCAGAGGATAGATATTTTTCAATACCATTTATAGTAGAAGGGACTACTATGGAAACATTGGATATTTCTAACTGTTCTCCATAGGTTGGATGATAAATCCATTCTCCTTCTACTTTTATAGTCTCCCCTATATTGATAAGTGGTATATAGCCAACAATAGTCGCTTTCCCATCAGTAGTATCAATACTTGCAACTGTATATGTATTTATTTCATTTCTAAATATTATATCTTCTACCATGCCTTCCAATGTTAACAAACTAATTCTCCTCTACCCATATTGTTAAACATTATTATATCATATACATATTACAATTGAAGTTAAGATTTTTCGACTTCCCTTTAAAATTACTAAAAATATACTCAATTCAAAATTGGATTTTTTGCTGTATTTTAAGTATTTCATTTATTATTATAGCTATATCACTTTTGGTTGCTGGTTTGTCGTATTCATTAAACATATTCCTTTCATTGATGGTTATTGTATATTCCCTTTCCTTGAACAGTTTTTTTACTATATGCCCATTTTTTATATGTTTGTTTACTGTTTCTAGGGATGATAATGATTCTATTATGTTTTGGTCCTTTAATTGAATTATGGTTTTATCCTTTTTTCTAAATGTATCATCAATATATTTTATATTTACATATCCAAAGGAACCATCATTTTTACACAAAGGTTTTCTTACCTTTATAGGTATGAAAACATTCCCCCCATTGAATGGAATAGGAGTCAAATTTTTAATATTTAATATATTCCCGTAGTATTTTTTTGTTTCTTTTAAATCTATTAAATAAAATTTGCTAATCTTATTTAAAACTGTTCTAACTGTTTTTTCAATTTCATACCTTCCTCCTTCTTTCGTCAATAACAATGTACAATTCCCTTTCATAGCCAAGTATACTGGAAGGATAGCTATTAGTTCTTCACAAATTATTTTCTCTATATCCATAAAAATCCCCTCCTTGACTTATTTTATCAGAACATGTGTTCTGTGTCAAGAAGGGGATTTTTCATTTAATTCTGGCTATAGCTTTAGATAGGTCATTTATACTTTCTGTTAGCATATTAAGCTTTCCTTCTATTCGAACCAATAAATATATAGAGATTACTATTGGAAAGCCTAAATTAGCTATATGGGTATAAATCTCTTCCATACTATTCTCTCCTTTCAATTTGATTAAGGGCAGACACATTGGTCTGCCCTTAAATTAAATTAAATTGCTATTTCTTCTATTGTTGTAGTTATGAATCGAGCACTTTCTTTAGCTACAATATCTCCAGCTGCAGAGAAAAACACATTTCTATTCACTATATCATCCATGGCCGTCCCTACTTCTACTTCCGTTAAATCTTCTCTAGGTTCGTCTAAAGATATGGTAAATTTTTTCCCCGCTTCATCTTTAAAGGCTAACTGCAATTTTGTTTGTTCCATTTAATCACCTCCTTCTGCCTATTTAATTAAATTATTCTTCTCTTAGTTCGATTTCCTCTAATCTTTTAACTTTGAATAGAGGTAAAGTTTGAAGCCCTGATAAAGACTGAGCTACTGAAAATAGGTCTTCGTTTTCTACTGTTGGTTTTACTCTGGATAAGGTTTTAGACTTAATTACATGTCTATCCCCGTCCATGCCTCCATCTAGCTCAAGCTTTAGTCTTACATTTTCTTTAATATCGACTACTGCCATGTTCTCACCTCCTTCTACTCCTTATATGGATGGAGGTGGCTTATTTTACTATTCTTTTTCTTAATTTTTTTATTCCTTGAGTTTTCGTATTGACTACCGTCCTATACGAAACCCCTAATTTATCTGCAATTTCACCTATGGATAATTGGTTTATATAATAATCTAGTACTACCTGTTTCTGTCTTTTTGTAAGATAATTTAAGCTTTTTATTAATAAATCTATTTCT
>NZ_DATHXO010000224.1:0-2763 GCF_035459645.1 Schnuerera sp. | reverse complement strand
GTAGTAAGAGAAGGTGGAGATTTAGAAAGAGTATTTAAAATGATTACAATAAATCCTGCTAAAATAATGGGAGTGGATGATAGAATAGGTTCTCTAGAAAAAGGCAAAGATGCTGATATTGTATTATTCCAGGGTTTGCCTGCTTATGAAACCAATGCTAAAGTAATGCATACTATAATTAATGGTGATATAGTTTATTCAAAAGAAGAAGCACCTAATTAGGTGCTTTTTCTTTTTCTCCGATTACTTCATAAAAATGTTCATTGTTGTATCGTATCATTCCATATCTTTGACCTTGCATTTCAGCTAAGTACTTTAGTTCTTTACCAGATATTTCTATTGGCTCCTTATCGATTATATTACGTTTTTTATCTTTTAGTAAGCATCGATAGATTTTTTCATCCTCTAATTCTTGAACTTCTACATCTAAGATTTTCAATTTTTTAGAAAAAAACATGTTTTAACCCCCTTTGTTCCCTACTATTTTATTACAATAGAAACAAAACTATCCCCTTATTTATATATTACCATAGGATTTTAGAAAATAAACGTTAGAACTACAAAAAAAGTCAGATTATTCAATTAATTCTCTTTGGAGAATTGCTTAATCATTTTAACATCTGTTGTGGTATTATAATGGTAGAGTATTTAAAATGAAAGGTGATTTAATGTTTAATATAGATGAAGAATTGAAGAAGTTACCAGATCAACCTGGAGTATATATAATGAAAGATACTAATGGTGAAATAATTTATGTTGGAAAAGCTATTTCATTAAAGAAAAGAGTACGCCAATATTTTCAATCTTCTCGAAATAATCCACCTAAGGTTAATGCAATGGTGAAGCATATCTATGAATTTGAATATATAATTGTAGACAATGAAGTGGAAGCTTTAATATTAGAAGCCAATCTTATTAAGAAACATAAACCTAAATACAATATATTATTGAGAGATGATAAACAGTACCCTTATATTAAAGTAACAACTAATGAAAAATATCCAAGAGTAATAAAAACCAGGAGAGTATTAAAAGATGGTGCCAAATATTTTGGACCTTATCCAAGTGCTTATGCTGTAAATGACACTATAGACATAATCAGAAACCTTTACCCTATTAGGACTTGTAACAAAAATTTTGAAAAGCAAAGTAGAAAAACTAGACCTTGTCTTAATTACTATATAGGAAGGTGTTTAGGCCCTTGCCAAGGGAATGTGGATGAAGAAAAATACATGGAAATGATAGATGAAATAATTATGTTTTTAAGTGGTAAAGAAGATAAATTAATTGAAATAATTGAAGAAAAGATGAAAAAGGCCTCTAAAAATTTAGATTTTGAAAATGCTGCTAAATATAGAGACCAGATAAATTCTTTGAATATTATACTAGAAAAACAGAAGATGGTAAGTTCTAATATAATAGATCAAGATGTAATAGGTATGGCAAAAGGAATAGATGAAGTGTGCATTCAGATATTCTTTATAAGATCAGGTAAAATAATAGGGAGAGAACATTTTATATTATTGGATACGTTCAATGAGGATAGGAAAGAAATTCTCAGCTCTTTTATAAAACAATTTTATTTAGGAACTGCCTACGTACCTAAAGAGATATTTATTGAAGAGGAGATTAATGATATTGAAGTTATGTCAAAATGGCTCACAGAAAAAAGAGGCAATAAAGTAACTTTAAGGATTCCTAAAAGAGGAGAAAAATCTCAACTTATGGAAATGGTACGAAAAAATGCAATGGATATGCTAAATCAACATGGAGAAAAAATTTTAAGAAGACAAAAAGAAGAGGAAAATGGATTAGAACAATTGAAACTGGCACTGGGATTATCAGAGCTTCCCAATAGAATAGAAGCTTATGATATTTCTAATATTTCTGGGGTTTTATCTGTAGGTTCAATGGTTGTATTTGAACAAGCAAGGCCTAAAAAAAGTGATTATAGAAGATTTAAAATACAAACAGTAACATCTCCTGATGACTATAAGAGTATGGAGGAGATTATAAGAAGAAGATTTATAAGAGGATTAAAAGAAAGAGAGATTATTAAAGAAAACAAAATTAACTTGAAGGGTTTTTCAACTTTTCCAGATTTAATAATGATGGATGGAGGAAAGGGACAAGTAAATGTGGCTTTAAGGATATTGAAGGAGTTGAATTTGGATATACCTGTTTGTGGGTTAGTTAAAGATGATTTCCATAATACAAGGGGTATTATATATAATAATCAAGAAATAAAATTAGATCAAAACAGTGCAGGGTTTAGGTTGATTTTCAAGATACAAGAAGAGGCCCATAGATTTGCTATATCATACCATAGAAGTTTAAGGAGTAAGAAGATGTTCAAATCAGAGGAGAAACTAGAACAGCGGCGCGATCAGGTGGTCGGGGAACTGCAAGACGCGGAGGACGCCTTGCAAGGCTATGCCCCCGAGGTGCGCGAGGTGGCCGGTGCCATCGTCACCATCGACCGCAACGGCGAGGCCGTCATTCATCGCGGCCTGCTGCGCGAAGCCGAGGCCAAGGCGCTGCGCACGCTGGAAAAGCTGCGGCGCGATTTCGGCACCGTGGACGGCGAAGCCGACAACGACGAAGGCGAGGACGCCTACGACGCGCCCAAGGCCGCGAGCCTGTCCGACCGGCTGGCGCAGCGGTTGAGCGCCCATCGCACGGCGGCGCTGCAAATCGAAGTCGCCCGGCATCCACACGTCGCGCTGGCCGCGCTGGTGCATGGCACGGTGCAGACCGTCCTGC
>NZ_DATHXO010000223.1:0-5230 GCF_035459645.1 Schnuerera sp. | reverse complement strand
AGGGGCTGAATTAAGTGTTGTAGGACAGTTTTCTGAAAATGGTGATGAGAGTTTTTACAATAAAATCGAAGAATTAAACAACAAAATATCACAACATTTTGCAAATGCTGATAAAAACACTATTAAAGGAGGTGATAATGTGGAATATAAGAAGTTTGAAGAAGAGATAGTCGAAACAGCTGAAGAAACCAAAGAAGAAATTGTAGATGAAACTACTAAACAAGGGCAAGAGTTTGAGTCTACTGAAGATGTAGTAGAAGAAACAGAAGAGGCCACAAATGACACCTCTCAAGAAGCAGTAGAAGAAGAAAGTTTTACTAAAACATTTGAATTAAGTCATGATGATATCAGAAGTAATTTGTATCAATTGCTTTCCAAAGTTGAAGAGGAAGATGATGAGTGGTATTACATCAATGAAGTTTATGACAATTACTTTGTTTACTCATCTTGGGACAGTCAAAAATATTATAAACAAAACTACGTAAAGACTGATGTTGATGTAGCGTTTGAAGGTGAAAGAGTGGAATTGTTTGTTGAATACCTAACTGCCGAAGAATTAGAAGAATTAAATAAAATGAGAGAAAATTATAGTTTAATTCTTAAGGAAAATGAAGAATTAAAAGAGTTTAAGGCACAAAAGGACAAAGAAGAATTTGAGGCTGAACAAGAAAAGATTAGACAAGAAAAAATTGACCATATCAATACTGAGTATGAAAAAATTTCAGATGATGTAAAAGAATTATTCATTAGCAAGGTTGACGAATATGAAACAGTTGAAGATATAGACGCAGATATATGTGTTTATATAGTAAAGAATAAAGTAGTTTTTTCTAAAACTAAAAAAGAGCCAACACCAGCAAAAGTTGGTGTAGAAGAAAATACACAAAATTCAGTTACGTCTCCATATGGGGACTTATTTTAATTAATTAAATTTTAAGGAGGAATATATTATGGCAAAAGCAATTTTTATAGCGGAAAATATGGCTAGTACAAAATTAGGTTCATTATTAAGAAGTGCTAAACAAGACACACCAATCGAGAACGGTTGTATAGTAACATTGGGCGATTTAGTAGCAGGAGAATCAGATTTATACGAAGCAGGAGCAGTAACAGCTAATACAGACGATGTCTATTTAGTGGACGGTGTTGAATTAGATTCTGATGAACAATTAACAAAAGGATTAGATGATTTTGAAAATCCAGCAAACAAACCTTTTAGAGTTAGAAAAGCACTTGCAGGAGACAGATTTTCAATAAGTGCATCAGCTATAACAGGTAAACCAGTAGTAGGCGAATTTGTAGAAGTTCCTGCAACTGGAAATAACTTGGCAGCAGTTGAAACACCTACAGAAGGTGCGTCTTTAGTATGTGAAGTTGTTGCATTATGGACATTTGGCACAAGAGCAATACCAATGGTTAGACTTGTAGTAAAATAAGATATTTTTAAACAATTAATTAAATTTTAAGGAGGAGTATATTATGGCAGATAAAAATGCAATTATTAAATTAGGCGTAGATATATGCAAAAACCAAGTAAATACGGAATTTGCAAGTGAGAATAGAGAAGAACAAATGGAAGTTTTAAGAAAAGCATTAGTTGAGGCTAATGGTGGTAGTGAGAAGTTAAATTATAAAACAATGAGAAACAATGTAGAGTTATTTGAAATCATCGAAACAATACTTGAAATGAATGATATTCAAGGATTCGAAGATAATGATTTCTTTGAGCAATTTGTGGAATATAGAAATATTGCATTAGGGGACGATGAGTTCTTCTATATAGAAGATAATTCACTATTCACAGTTAATACTACTGCTGAAGGTGTAGGAAATACTTTAAGACAAAGAATCAACAAAGGTAAGCACGAGACTGTTCCTACTGTATTACATACTATAGAAACATATGAAGAACTTAATAGATTACTTGCTGGTAGAATTTCTATAGTTGAATTCGTAGATAGAATTAGAAGGTCATTTATGAATAAGAGAATGGAAACTATTTATACTACTTTCTATGAAGGTATAAGTGGACTTCCAGCAGCTTTTGGTAAGACAGGAACCTATGCTGAAGAAGATTTAATTGACTTAATTGCACACGTAGAAGCATCAACAGGTGGAGATGCAATAATTATAGGAACTAAAAAAGCATTAAGCAAAGTAGATACAGCAGTAATATCTGAAAGTGCAAAAGAAAGATATAATCAAGCTGGATTCTATGGTATCTTTAATGGTACACCTATGATGGCAATAAAACAATCTCACAAAGTTGGAACTTATGATTTTGCAATATCTGATAATGATTTATGGATTGTAACATCTAATGATAAACCAGTCAAGTTTGTAACTGAAGGCGATGCAATATTTGAACAAGGACAAGCAACTAGCAATGCGGATAGAACTATTGACATATTCGCAGGAGAAAGATGGGGCGTTGGTATTGTTCTTAGCCAATTATATGGACAATACAGAATATCATAAGAGAAATAATGCAATAAAACAGGGGGACGGAAGTCCTCCTAATTATTTAATAATGAATAAAAGGAGAGGTTTATAATGGCTGAAAAAGATAAAGTAGAAGAAACAAAAAAAGAAACTAAGAAAGAAACAACAACTAAAAAGACAACAAATAAAAAAGCAACTACTAAAAAAACTAATACTACCACTAAAGCTAACACAAAATCTAAGGCTAAAAAAACAATTGATAAAATAGCTAAAAACGTAACAAAACCAGCAACCAGAAAAAAAAGAGATATGAATGAGATGGTAAGTGTGATTTGTATTACAAATACACCTTTAGTTTATACTAGTAAAAATCAAGTTGGATACAGAGTGGACTGGGGTGGATTTTTAGAAGAAAATTGGATGGAGTATAAAGAGTTAATAAACATGAGAAACTCACAAAGGGCATTTTTTGAAGAGCCTTGGGTTATATGTGAATGGGATGTATTAGTGGATTTAAAAGTTGACCAATATTATAAAAATATTATAGATTTAGAAAACTTAGATGCAATTTTTGAAAAATCACCAGAAGAATTAGAAAGAACATTAAAAATAGTTCCAGATGGTATAAAAAAACTAATAGTAGACAGAGCTTTTGAACTAAGAAGAGAAAAGAAATTAGATTCACTAAACACAATAGAAGTTATTGAAAACACATTGAATATAGATTTATCTATATAGGGAGGTCTTATAATGGCTACTCCTTATTCAGTAATCGATAACAGCTTTTTAAATAAAATAACAGATGATTTAATTTTAACTATGACAGATGAAGAGATACAGGATATGATTGATAGTTATAGAACAAGTGCTGGTGCTAAATTTAAACAATGCAACAAACTATCAGACAGAGATGATGATTTAAGACAATATAACCAAACACTAACGGATGAGGAAATTGAGATACTTGCTAACCTGATGGTCTTAGAGTGGCTAAAACCTAGAATTAATTCTATAGAAGTACTAAAACCATCTATGTCTACAAAAGATTATAGAACCTTCTCTAATGCAAAGCACTTAGATTCACTGTTAAAGCTAAAAAAAGAGACGTTGGCAGAAATTGATAGTCTTATTGTATCTTACACTTATTCTGAGAATAGTTTAAACGATTTAAGGAAGGTGTAATATATGATAAAAACAAAATATTATGCTATTCCTAATGCTTATTTTGCTAATTATTTTAATTTTTTAATTGGTAGAGTATGGAAAATACTACCTATGAGCGAAGAAAATAATCAGCATTTGCAGGAATATATGGAAGGTTTGCAAAGAGAATTGATTGGTAATATGAATTTAGTTGAAGATTTAAAACATGATGGGTATTTTATTATCCTATTAAATAAAATTGAATATCTGATAAATGAAGAATATACTCATGAGGTCTGTAGGAAAGAAGTATTTGAATGTATTTCTATCATCGAAAAAATACAGAAAAAATACGAATTACTATAAAAATGGGGTGGTGATATGTCATTAAATTTAGATTTATATAAAGCTAGATTAGATGCCTACAAAGTTGTAGGTAAAGAAGGTAAGATTAACTCTATGAAAAAAGCTATTGCTGATGATTTTTTCAATAATCCATCTCATTTTGAAGTATCAATTAATGACGTTATAAGAGATGTCCATTTAATAGAGGAAACTCAAAAAACATATAAAATTTTATGTATGCCTGATGAGGAAATAAATGCAGGTGAATATGTCAAATTAAATGGCGATATTTTTCTTTGTTTATATAGATATCCTGATAATACAGTCCAGTCAAGAGGTATTATCCAAGAGACCAACCATGATGTCAAATGGATAGATATAGATAGCAACCTAATTACTAAACCTTCTATAGTAGATGCTAAAACGCTATACACTACAGGGGTCAGAGATGATAGAATTATCGAAATTCCAAATGGCATGGTTGGTATCCAATTACCTTTTGACGATGACACAAAGAAATTAAATAGAGGATATCACTTCATATTCAATAAAACAAAGTATGAGGTTAGTTTTTATGATGACACCTCATATAATGGGTTAGTTGTACTGATTTGTAAAGAGGTAGAAAAAAATTCTAAGAGAGATGATATGACAAATGGTATAGCTAATAGATACATAGAAGCAGCAGATGGTAGTCTTGTTGACAGATTGGATAAATCCAGTCTTGAGCCAGAGCCAGAAGACCCAAATGATGGCGTAAGATACACCTATACTGCACAAATGAAATATCCAGAAGACCCAGATGATGAAATATGGTGGAATGAAAGTGCCACATACATAATACACAAATTCATTGATGATGTAGAAGTAGATGCAGAGTTTGAATTTACACTAGAGCAAAATCCTGATAATCTTGCATTTATAGAAAATCAAACTACTAATTCAGTAACTATCGAGGCATTCTTTGGGGCTATAGGCGAGGTTATACTAAGAGCAATAGATATTGAAACTGGCAAATTGGCAATTACTCATAAAATTAATATTATAGGAAGTTAGGAGGGATGTTGTGGGAAGGTTTTATAAAATGAACAGAGACATTTATGCTTTGGCTGAAGCCATGTTAAAAAACCAAGAGCTGTGTAAGCTGATATATTACTCAGGGCAACATCCTTTAAAGCAACCTGATATTGATGGAGTTAGACAGTTATTGAATAAAAGAGTGTTGCCTTTCAGAACAAAAATGCCAACCCCACTTGAAGAGAAAACTTATGTAATGATAAGACCTGAAAACATAAGAAGT
>NZ_DATHXO010000222.1:0-2121 GCF_035459645.1 Schnuerera sp. | reverse complement strand
GTAAGAATACCATAATGTATATACATCAGAAGCTATAACATAATCAGGACTAAAATCCTTCATTAGCTTATCAGTAATCTTTCTGTTTCTAATCTTGTCATCTGCATCTGACCCATTAATAGATTGTTCTAGTACAACATGCTTAATTTTATTTTCTTCCAGATACTTTGCGCCTTTAGAGGAAGTTAAAAAGCAAATATCAAATTCCTCTTTTGGTAATCCTTTGCAAAATTCAAAAGCAATAGTGAATTCACCTGATGATAAATGTCCCAGTGTGACAAATAATATTTTTTTCATAATCATCCCATTTCTATCAAATAATTAAATTTTATTGTATTGGAAAACATATATGGTTCAATGTCTTAACCTTTGTCGCTGCCAAATCCTCACCAGATCTCATTAAGCGATTTGAAAAATCTTTTAATGGTTTTCTAAAATAATCATTTAAATATCTAAAATTTACCGATTCTTGTATTGCATTTTTCTCAGCTTCTTCAATTAAAGCCAGGGCTTTCTTTGGATCATTTCTAGAAAATTTATAGTCAGCATAGATAATATAGGGCACTATAAAATATGGTTTTTTTTCCTTTACTGTCTTTTGGGAATTAATCATATCTTCTAGAGTCTTTACTAGTTCATTCTCATCTTGCATAATCTCTGGTAAGGCTAACAAAAGTATGGATTTAAACATTTTAACCAACCAAAAACCAGGTTCAACTTTAAGGGCATGGTTATAAGCATTAATAATTAATTCTATTTTCTCTGCACTAATATTAGAATCAACAATTTTAGAAGTCACCAAAAAATTATAAAAACCAAAACTGAATGCAGCATCAGGATCATTAAGATTTTTGTCATAATAATCTTTAAGTTGCTTGAAATTTTTTTCAACGTCTATGGGCATATTGATCATTAAATTGATGGTTTTAATTAATTCTTCGTCTTTTTTAGTAATATACCTCATTGAAACCACCTATTCTTCATCAAAAAAATCATCATCTTCGAAGGTATCATATTCATCTAAATCAACGGTCTCATCAGGTGTATAAACTGCTGCATCTGCTGAGAAGTATTCTTCTATGTTTTCAGGAGTTAAATTTTCTATATCCTCAGGGCTTAGAGATTTAATTAGTATTTTTTGAACTTCGCTTAACTCATAGCCTTCTAATGCCTTATCTGGGTCTTCTATTAATTCTTCCTTAAAATCTGCATCTGATAAAAGCCTTAATATTACCATTTTCATTTCAGAATTATTTTCATTCATTCCGTTTGGATTTTTTTCTTTTGACATAATTAACATCCCCTTTTCTTATTTTTATTGGTTAATTGAATTTAGCTTTTAGTTATATCAATAAACTCCCTATGACTTCCCTCCTTCCACTTATTTAGAATAGTCCCTCTATAATTCTGTAAACATACTCAACTTCATCAAATTCTTTATTTTGTAAACCATTGATTTTCTTTAGATATATTCTGTTTTTTTCTGCAACTTCCCTGTAATTTCTTCCATTGATCTCATTATATTTATATATTTTAAAATTTCCTTGATAGCTAGATTTTGAAGATATAAAATTGTTCAAATTTCTTTTAAGCATCTTATCATAAGTAATTAAAGTCGGAACTAACTCGATTCCATAATTTTTTGGATAACGTCCAATCTTACTATTGGGTACAACAAAAAATTCATTTATTGTCATATAATTAATATATTCCTTATTTTTATTTATATATTTAATAGTTGCTTCAAAGTCTTCATCCCGTTCTTGAGGTAATCCTATTATTACTTCCAAATCAACTAAAATTCCAAGCTCATTACACCATTTCATAACCTGTTCTCCATGGGAAAGATCAATCTTCTTGTCCACTAAATCAATTAGTTTTTGGCTGGCTGTTTCAAAACCAAAAACAAGTTTACGGCAGCCTGCCTCTTTTATGAGTTTTAACCTTTCAAAAGTCATATTGTTAAAGCGAGCACAATCTGACCATTTAATATTAATATTTTTATTAATTATCTGTTTACAAAATAAAGAATTTGATGAAGTTGAGTATGTTTACAGAATTATAGAGGGGCTATTATAGATAAATGGAAGGGGGGAAGCCATAGGGAGTTTATTGATATAA
>NZ_DATHXO010000221.1:0-2974 GCF_035459645.1 Schnuerera sp. | reverse complement strand
GATATTATCAATTTCAGAGGTATCTTCCATAACCTTTATAATAGGGGCCATTTTAATCCCCTCTGGTCTTGTTCCAAATACTGTCATTACTTTAATCTTCTTCATTTTCATCCCTCTTTTTCCCGCTTATTAGTCCCATCTTACTAGCCAATAATATAGTAAGAACAAATACTATTACTGCAACAAAAACTGCCCTTTTACTATTAGCTTTAGCTATAAAAATAGCACATAATCCAAATACAGCCGATATAGAATATAATATAAGAACAGTTTTTTTCTGAGAATAACCCATGTTTAATAATCTATGATGAAGATGTCCTTTGTCTGCCTCTGCAATAGATTTCCCATTTAATAATCTTCTAAATATGGCAAAAGTTGTATCGAAAATGGGAACACCTAGAATTATTATTGGAACCACAACTGCAATTGTTGCAACGGATTTCATGACTCCCTCTATGGATAAAGCGGCTAGCATGAATCCTAAAAATAAAGCTCCTGTATCCCCCATAAATATCTTGGCTGGGTTGAAATTATAAGGTAGAAATCCAATACAAGATCCTGCAACTATAGCAGACATAATCATAATAGGAATATAACTAAATTTATTGGCAACAAATAAAAAGGATAGACTAGCTATCATAGCAACGCCTGCAGCCAAACCGTCTAAACCATCAATTAAATTTAATGTGTTGGTAATCCCTACTACCCAAAATATGGTTAATGGAATAGAAAATCCATTTAATAATAATAGAGTACCTGGTTTACCGAAAGGATTAGTTATAGCATCTATTTTTACATCTCCTAAGATTAACACAATAGAAGCTATTATTTGAAATGTTAATTTCGCCTTTGGGCTTAATCCCTTAATATCATCAATTACTCCAGAAATAAGTATTATACTTCCTCCAATTATTATGGAAATCAATGTTTTATCTATTGGAAGAAATATTAAAGAAGATATGAAGATTCCAAAATAGATTGCTAATCCACCCATTAATGGCATAGGTTTGCTATGTACTCTTCTTTCATCCTTAGGAATATCTACTGCTCCAAATTTTACTGCTAGTTTTTTTGCAACTGGAGTCATGAATAGTGATATAGCTGCTGATATAATAAATGGTAAAAAAATAATTTCCATATGTTTTCGCTCCTTATAGTTAGTTCTATTAAATTTTATATTATTATTATGAATAAGTCAATTAATACTATCCCTTACTAAAATATAATAAGCGAGCTAAAGAATAGACCCTAGCTCGCAAATTTTCCATATTATTTTGTTCCGAACAATCTATCTCCTGCATCTCCAAAGCCTGGAACTATATAAGCATGTTCATTTAAACCTTCATCAATACTTGTTACGTAGATATCTACATCTGGATATTGGTTATGGACTGCTTCAATGCCTTCTGGTGCCGCTATTAAACATACTAATTTTATAGAATTTGCCCCTTTTTCTTTTAGAAAATGGATAGCAGCCATGGCAGAACCTCCTGTAGCCAACATTGGATCCAATACAATTAGCTCCCTTTCTTCAATATCTTGAGGCAATTTACAATAATATTCTACAGGTTTAAAAGTATCTGGATCTCTATAAAGTCCAACATGCCCTACCTTAGCAGCTGGAAGTAATTCTAACATACCTTCTACCATTCCAAGACCTGCCCTTAAAATAGGTACTAATCCTAATTTTTTGCCAGAAATAATTTGGGATTTAGTCTTTGCCAAAGGAGTTTCAATTTCTACTTCCTCTAACGTTAAATCCCTTGTTACTTCGTAAGCCATAAGGGTGGAAATCTCTTTGACTAATTCCCTAAACTCTTTAGGTCCTGTGTTTTTATCCCTAATAAATGTAAGTTTGTGCTTAATCAATGGATGATCTAATACTACAACTTTCCCCATGAAAAAACTCCTTTCCTATAGTTTGAAAAAATCTCCTAATCATTATATCACAAATTAGTCTCTATATCAGAAATTTTATTTACTCTTCTTTCATGCCTTCCACCTTCAAATTTAGATTTAAGCCAAGTAGATATTATCTCAATAGCTAAATCTTTTCCTACTACCCTTCCTCCCAATGCAATTATATTTGCATTGTTATGTTCTACACTCATCCTTGCTGAATAAGTATCACTACAAAGAGCACATCTAATGCCCCTTACTTTATTGCATGCTATGGATATGCCAATTCCAGTACCACATATGGCTATGCCTCTTTCCACTTCTCCAGCTATAACTGCTTCAGAAAGCTTTCGTCCATAATCAGGATAATCTACCGACTCTGGAGAATTAGTACCATAGTCAATATATTCTATGTTTTCTTTTTCAAGGAATTCTTTAATATGTTCCTTTAATTCAAAACCACCATGATCGCTACCTATACCAATTTTCAATATTATCTCCTCCTTTAATTCAGTTGACAGTTGACAATTACCCATTGCCACCTGTCAACTTTTTGATCGTTACTTTTAATGCTTCTTTTATTTCTTCTTTTGCCTTATCATAAACATTTATATTCCCGCCAAAAGGGTCTTCTATGTCTTCTTCTTTACCATAGGCATATTCCTTCAAAGTATAAATCTTTCCTTTTATAAAATCAAATTTTGAAATTAGCAAATCTTTATGGGATTTTCCCATGGTTAAAATTAAATCTGCTTCTTCTAGTAAGTCTCTATAAATAATGCGAGCTCTATGGTTTGTTAAATCTATTCTTTCCTTCTTTAAGACTTCAATTGCATTTATAGAAGCCGCCTGACCATCTAATGCAAATACTCCTGCTGACTTCACCTTTATATCTAATTTTTTCTTCTTAGCCATCTCTTCCAAAAGAGCTTGAGCCATAGGGCTTCTGCAAGTATTACCAGTACAAACAAAAAGTATATTCATATCTATCTCCCCTTATACTTTTATAATCTTCCCTCCTGAAGCTTTTTTCAGCCTATTCATAATGGCTGTACCTATTTGTGATTTTTTTACT
>NZ_DATHXO010000220.1:0-2407 GCF_035459645.1 Schnuerera sp. | reverse complement strand
AATCCAATGGCTCCAATCCCATATACTAAAATCCATTCTTCCCATCCTTTTATTTTTTTAAAGATAAAATAGGTTGCAAAAAATACAATAATCCCTAATCCTATCCAAAGGACTTGTTTTATGCCTAAAGATGGTTCTATCCT
The DNA here is from genome assembly GCF_035459645.1 of Schnuerera sp. Lineage (NCBI taxonomy): Bacteria > Bacillati > Bacillota > Tissierellia > Tissierellales > Tepidimicrobiaceae > Schnuerera > Schnuerera sp. The sequence continues at coordinate 2,264 of NZ_DATHXO010000220.1, read as the reverse complement.
ATAGATCATTATAACTCCAATACTTATAAGCATAGTCACTATAAGAAATATATAATTATCTCCTGTTGTTATACGCAATAATAGAAAATTAGAAATATAAACAATAAAAATAAGGGTCAGACCATAGATAATAGTAAGTTTATCTAAATTATCTTTATCATATATAAAAAGAAGCAATAAAGCCATTATTTCAAACAGCACCAATAAATTACGAGGCAATTTATAACTAACCTTTTTATTTAACATATTTCTATCCCTACTCTCTACTTACATACAAAAATTCAACTTGTCCTACTCTTATTCTATCACCATTTTTTAACTTTACTACATCCATAACTCTATCTCCGTTTAAAAAAGTTCCATTAGCGCTATCTAAATCCTCTAAAAAATAATTTCCTTCATCTTTAACTATTTTAAAATGAACTTTAGAAATATATGGGTCCTTAATAATTATTTCATTATCTTTATTCCTGCCTAAATAAGTTTCATCATCTAAATGATAATATTCTTTTACCTTAAATGGTAAAGTATCTTTCTTATTTACAAGTTTTAAATAGCTATCATCATCTAACGGCATTGTATCTATACCTTTGATGTCCAGGTATATGAGTCTTATTATACTTACTATGAATACGTAAATTATTATTATGAATATATATTTAAAAATTAAAGAAAATATATTAAACATTTTAATCCTCCATATTTTTTCTATCCTTTCATTAATGTTATCATAAAGATTGTTTATTGGGAATAAAATAAAATTATATCTATATTTAATTTTAGCCAATTATCTGTTAAAATAGTATTTAATACTAAAGGGTTTAAGAGGAGGCAAGATATGAATAAAAAGTTAAAACGCTCAAGTTCAGATAGAGTCTTGGCTGGAGTCTGTGGCGGAATAGGAGAATATTTTAATGTAGATCCAGTAATTATACGTATACTTTGGGTGTTAATCACTTTTATGCCAGGGGGGCCAGGGCTAATAGCTTATATTGTATGTGCATTAATAATCCCTGAAGATACTGGAGTTATATATCAAGATTCTGATGACAGTTCCAGTAGCAATACCAGAAATACTCCTATTTTTATTGGTATTGCTTTAGTTGTTGTAGGCGGTTATATGTTAGCCCGACTGATACTACCTCAACATATATTTCAGTTCTTTAATATTTTTAGATATTGGCCTGTATTATTAATCCTTGCAGGTATTTATATTATAATTAATAATAAGCGATGAACAAAAGCTAATGTTATTGAAAGTATTTGCTAAAAATAACATTAGCTTTTTTATTGCTTATTTTTGATGCAGTTTAATAATCTATACAATGTATTTTTCAACTACCAACTGGAAATAATATGAACAAAGAAAATTAGGAAGGTAGTGATACTATGAGAATCCCTGAACATATAGGAATTATACCTGATGGAAATAGAAGATGGGCAATAAAGAATGGTCTTTCTAAAGAAAAAGGATATCAGAAAGGATTAGCTCCTGGTTTAGAAGTATTTAAACTATGTGAAAAAATAGGTATAAAAGAGATTACCTATTATGGATTTACAGTAGATAATACCAAACGCCCTAGAGTTCAACGATTAGCTTTTACTAAGGCCTGTGTAGAAGCAGTTAAGATGTTAGCAAATGAAGATGCTTCTTTGCTAGTTGTAGGCAATACCGATTCAGAAATGTTTCCTAAATCTTTAATCCCTTTTACTTTTAAAAGACAAAATTTTGGTAATGGCGGTGTAAAGGTAAATTTTCTTGTTAATTATGGATGGCAATGGGATTTAAAGAATTATTTCAAAGCAGACCAACAAAATCCTAACTTAATTCAACTAATAAAAACTAGAGATATTTCTAGAGTTGATTTAATTATTCGATGGGGTGGTAGAAGAAGGTTAAGTGGTTTCCCTCCACTTCAAGCTGTATATTCAGACTTTTATGTAATTGATGATTATTGGCCAGATTTTAAACATGAACATCTTTATGATGCTCTTAATTGGTATGATAAACAGGATATAACTTTAGGAGGATAACCTCCTTTTTTGTTGCCTAAATCATTATAAAATGCTAAAATTAAAACACTAATGGGAGGAGGATTTGAATGAAAAATTATGGAGTATTTGATATTTTAGGTCCTGTAATGATTGGACCTTCTAGTTCTCATACAGCAGGGGCTGCAAGGCTTGGTAAAATTGGAAGTGAAATTGCAGGAAACCTATTTTATAAGGTCACTTTCTACCTTCATGGTTCCTTTGCTAAAACA
>NZ_DATHXO010000219.1:0-2015 GCF_035459645.1 Schnuerera sp. | reverse complement strand
CCATATCCTTTAGCTTTCTTGAATTAGTTTTTCTTTTTTCACTAAGATAGTCTGCAAGTGGCTGACTTTTTTCAGCAGCATCTTCCATAATCTTTTTCATTGCTTTTAATATGGCTTTTACAGAATACTGTGCAACCTTAATCTCAATGTTTATAGCCTTGTTATTGACATCATCATTTAGCATCTCGGCAACCTCCTTTCCGTGAAAATAAAAAAGTGGCCCAGACTTTTACATCTCAACCACAGTTATCATATATAGAACACCTCTATTTTAGTAGCTTATCTAATTTTTTATCAAAGGTACATACTTGATAGTTTCTAATGTGATTATAGGCATATAACAATGTGTCTACAAAGTCAAACCTTCTTCTGCCATAAAGTTCTAGAGCTGTTTTAATTACTTCTAGATCATCTACTTTTATATTCTCATATTGAAAAAGACAAATTAATATCTCACTTAATTCATCATTTTTTACTTTATATACCTTTTCAAGGACATAGACAATTTCACCTATAACTTCATTTGGAACTAGTACTTTATTATTTTCTATTATATCAGCTGCCTTTTCTGCCAATTCTTCTGTATCATTAAAAGATATCTTAGTATTATATTCGCATCAACTATTTTCATATTTCTCCTGCACCGCCATTGCCCAAGCATTATCTTCTTCTTTTTTTAAATTATCATTTTTATATTTTGATAGAGCACCTCTTAGATTTTTCATTATTGAAAGTTCTTTATCTCTTATCTCATCATATTATGAAAAAATAAATTTAGTTGCTTTGGCAATTAAAGTATCGTTTTTTCAATTATACAGGCGAAGTGGAATTCAGAAAATTGTGTGTATTGGCAATGAGGTATGATGATTAAATAGAGATATAAAAAAGTTTACTCGTTGGTGCTGAAATCTTTTTCCTTTACTTGACTTAAATCAGTAAACTCCCCTCCAGATATTTCATCCCTGTGTATAATAAAATTTATTAAATTTTTTACTTTTTATTTTGGAAAGTTTAAAAAATAGTGTACCTTTAGCATTTCCATGAATACTATCGATGGTATTTACTCCTACCCCTGTAAAGCTTAATTTTAATCTTCCTTCATAATAAGAGGCCACAATATTTGCTGATACCTGTTCTAGTTTTTCATTTAGAACATTTAAAAGCTCTTCAGGTGAATAATATTTAGCCTCCAAAGTAATGGTCTTTGTTTCCCCATTAATATCCATCCCTCCCTTTATTTTGAATATTCTATTATGAATAATATAATTTTTATAGTTCATTTAAAAATAGGAGGTTGGCAAAGTCATTAGATTAAATTGGAGGATTTTAAAAAAGTAGATGTGACAAACGATACCCAGTATTATAGCTAGTATCAGTATTTTTGATATATTGTGATACCTACTCTATTTATATGGTTTATCAAATCATTATTTTCTATTCTATCAAATATCACTAAATCGAAACTATATGGTAAGTACAGTTCATCTAATTCTAAAAGGATTCTATTTAAATCTTTAATATTTATATTTTTACCTATTAATGCTAAATCTATATCTGATCCTTTTTTATAATTTCCCTTTGCTCTAGAACCATAGAGTAGTGCTTTCTCTATTTTTGAATAATTAGCAAAAATATCAATAATTTTTTTTAAAGTACTATCCTTTAAACCGTATTTCATATTTACTTATCCTCTTCTTTTTCCAATTCTTCCATTTTTATTTTTAGTTTTTCAAATTGGTAAAAATATGAATCTTTTATAAGATCAATAATCTCATCTGCTGTCCTTTCATCATATGTATAGCTTGTTAGATTACGACTTTTTATCATTTCCATCCATATTTCTCCATCCTCTATAAGCCCTAATGCAAAGGCTTTTTTTGTAGCATCTCTTGAACCATATATGCCTGTACTACCCCTATGCTCAAGAAAATCTTTTAAAGTCTTCCATGCTAATTCATGGGTATATTCAAAGGATTGAATAACCCCTTGTTTCTCAAGTATGGATAGTTCTCTTT
>NZ_DATHXO010000218.1:0-2134 GCF_035459645.1 Schnuerera sp. | reverse complement strand
AATAACGTCTTTAGGATTGTCTTGATTAAAGGGGTAGCAGCCTATACTTAGTAGGTATAGAAGCTCCTGATAAGCAAATGTTTTGACCTGACTAATGGCATTTCTTAATTCATTTTTTGTTCTGCCAAAATTAATCATTTCCTGATATCTGCCTTCTCTATAAGATTCATATAGGCTTTTAATCTCATCATCACTCATATCTGATATAGGGCGAGCTATAAGTTTACACCCCTCAACATCAAACCACCTATTATGCGTGTATAGTAAATACCTCTGTGATTCCTTGTGCCATTCTACCTTATCTAAATGACCCTTTAAGTACGATGTTATAATTTCAAAATTACCCACAAATAAATGTGGTACTTCCTTCCAGTTTTTCATTGTTATTTCCCATTAAAGTTAAAAATGTCGTATAACTTGTCCACAAACTCTTCTAAGTGATGCGTCTGGTAGAGCAGCTCTGAATCTGTATGCTTATCAAAAAACTCCCATCTATGCTCATACAAGAACATCTCATCTATAGTGTCTAACATATCAATATCATCTGTCTGTATGTAGCAGTACACAAGTGCCTTTAGCATGTGCCTTTGGTATCTTGAGAAACCTTCTAATACCTGTTGTATTTCATTCTTTGTCTTTAATTCTGGCATAATTACCTCTGTATTTGTGTTAATTCTTATAGGAATATATATAACTATTTTAAAAGATTCAACCCCATTGTATGCCTGATGAGGTGGTTTTCTTCTTGTTCTCATCTTTAAACCATACTGATCTGGCTTTCATCTTCCAGTTCTTTACCATATTACCCCTACTATCCCTCCAATACTGCAAGTTAGGATTATCCTCTACTGATGTGTTATAGTAGTTATACATCTCAATAGCTGATTCTCTGGAGTAGCCATTCTCATTAAAATATGAAATCACTTCATCCCTATCAGGTATATTATTACTTGTAGTATTAATATTTATAATATTATCTTCACCATTTTTGTGGGTAGGGTTATCACCATTTATGTTAGTACCCTCACTACATTTTTGTGGGTGGGTATCATCATTATTGAGTATAGGGTATAACCTCCTCTCAACTATCTGCTTGCCATCTCTTATATTATTTACTCTTATATGACCAGCATCTTTTAAACCACCAACCCATCGAGTAACTGTATTCTTTGACACACCAAACAACTTAGAGAAGTAAGCATTAGATGCAAAACAATATCCATATTTATTACTCATTGCTGTTATTTCAGCATAAAACAATTTTTCTGAACTTGACAGCCTTTCATCATACCTAACTGTAGAAGGTATTACAGCGTAAAAACTTGGTTTTTGATCACTCATTGTTAATTTCCCTCATTACTTTATAGAATTTTCTGTTACGACCAAAGAAAAATGTTCTTAAATCGTCTGCATCATCAAATCCCCACATCTTACCTGTATTAATAGATAAAACTATTATTGGTTTAGCCCTGTTAAGCCTCTCTGATTTAAGAATCATTTTCACACCCTGCTTTTTTAAGTGCTTGTTTTGCTTTATCCCACCGCCTTTTATCGGAAGTAGTTTGAACAGTATGATTATCAACAATATCAATCAAAGCATCTATCATTTCTTTAATTAACTCGGCAAGTTCATCTTCAAATAACTCTTTATCGTTGATAGATATTGAGCCGCCTTCAATACGAACCTCATCGTCACCAATTATAAATTCATTTACTTTTATTTCAGGTTTTTTCATAAGTCTACAGGTTTAAATTCACCATCTTCAATAACTAAGTATCCATTAGGAAGGTAATCAATTAATATGATACCATCAAGTTCAGCTATTTTGGAAACTTGTGAGTGACCAACCACTTGTCTGTATCCATCAAGTTTATCCTTGTGTAACGATTTAGGTCTAATCCACAGTGGACTTTGCCATACGTCATCTCCACTCCAATCAGGAAACATACTCATTTTATGAGGCATCTGAAAACCGAATGCCATCTTATCCTTTTCAAATAAGTCTTGGATACTCATCTCAAGAAGGTTCGTTTTAATAGAATGATTCGTACACCACGTTTTAGAAACTCCAGCGTGACTAAATATTATATCTTCCCATATATAACACGGTTGAATAATTCCTTCGTTTAACGC
>NZ_DATHXO010000217.1:0-7673 GCF_035459645.1 Schnuerera sp. | reverse complement strand
TTTTTCGATTTAAACACAAACTTTCTAATGGAGATATAATGGATGTTGAAGTTTACAGTGGCCCTATAAATATTGACAATCGAGATTTACTCTTTTCAATCATTCATGACTCTCAGGAAAAAATAGAATTAGAGAGAAAATATAGGAAAAGCAAAATTTATTTTGATAGTTTATTTGATAATTCTCCAGAAGCAATTGCTATTGTTAATAAGGATTTTAAGGTTCTGGATGTTAATAATGGATTTCAAAATGTTTTCCTATATGATTTAAAAGATATAAAAGGAAAAGATCTTACAGAATTATTATGTGAGGAAACTCTATATGATACTTCCTATAGTTTTAGGGAATCTATAAAGAAAGGTAAGTTTGTAAAAAAAGAAGTGAAAAGAAAAAGAAAAGATGGGAGATTATTAGACTTATTACTATTAGGATTCCCTCTTATATTAGATGGTGAAACTATAGCAGCTTATTGTGTTTACTCAGATATAAAAGAAGTAAAAGAAAAAGATAAACAAATTGAATTATTGACAAAAAGGGATATTTTGACTGGTTTATTTAATAGAAAATTCTTTTTAAATGAATTAGACAAAAGAATATTAAAAAACAAAGAGGAAAATAGGATAGAAGAAAAAATTGCCGTCATTGTAATAAGTATAAATGAATTTAAAGAAATAACAGAAGCATTAGGTCCTTTAGCGGGAGACAATATATTAAAAGAGTTTGCAGGAAGGTTGAAACAAAGTATAAATATAGACGATTTAGTTGCTAGATTTAGTGAAGATGAATTTGCTATATTGATTTCTAATTTTAAAAATATAGAAAAGCTAGAAGAATTAACTGATAACATTTTAAAAAAATTACATCCATCTTTTCAAATAGCACAAAACCAAATTCAAGTTAGAACAAGCATAGGTATAGCAATATTTCCAGACGATGACATAAAATCAATTGGATTGGTAAGAAAAGCAGAAATTGCTATGAATAAATCTAAAGAGTTTAATTCCAACACTCCAGTTAAATTCAAAAAAGAACTAGACAAAGAAGTTCAAGAATATTTTTGGATAAAAAGCAATTTAGCAAAAGCTCTTTGGTACAACGAATTGTTTTTAAACTATCAACCAATATATGATACAAGTATAAATAAATTAATAGGAGTAGAAGCCTTAGCAAGGTGGAACCATAATAAAGTAGGCATAATTCCTCCATCTAAATTCATTCCAATAGCTGAAAAGACAGGACTAATATATTCAATTGGAGAGTGGGTCTTATTAAATGCATGTAAACAAAATAAAAAATGGCAGGATTTAGGATATGAGCCTATATATATGTCAGTCAATATATCTGCTCTTCAATTAGAACAACCTAATTTTATAAATGTAGTTAAAAAGGTAATAGAGGAATCAAAATTAAATCCAAGATACCTTCAATTGGAAATAACAGAAACATTTTTTACTCAAAAATATGAACTAATAGAAGATGCAATAAAAAAACTTGAGGAACTAGGAGTTAAATTGGCAATAGATGATTTTGGTACAGGCTATTCTTCTTTAAGCCAACTTTGTGAGTTCAATATAGACAATATAAAAATAGATAGAAGCTTCATAGATGGAGTTGATAGAAATTTGAACAAAAGGAAAGTAGTTAAGGCAGTGATATCTTTAGCTAAAAGCTTAAATATAGATTTAACAGCTGAAGGAGTTGAAACTCAGAATGAATTAAAATTTTTAAAAGAAAACAAATGTCCAATAGCACAAGGGTATTTGTTAAGTAAACCAGTAGAGAATGAGCGGATAGAGGAATTGCTTCAAAAAAATGATAAAGCTTGATGTAAATATTGCATAGGTTTTAGTATAGCAGAATGAGAAGAATTATATTCTGCTATATATTTTTGCCAAAAGTTGACATGATTTTCATAAAAGCATATAATCATGACGACAAAGCAATCATAATAAGAAATACTTAAGGGGGTACATATGAATAGTATTAAAACTAAACTAATTTTATATTTTTCCATACTTATTTTAGTATCAACGGCAGTTATAGGATTTATTGCATTAGAACGGGCTAGCGAATCTTTAAGCGAAGAATCAGAAGAAGCTCTTGCTTCATTGGTCCACGAAGGTGCTAGAGTGACAGAAAGTAGAATTGAAACACAAATGAGAACTCTAGAAATGATAGCATTAAGAGAGGATATTCAAAGTATGGACTGGGAATTACAAAGACCTGCTTTAGAAAATCAAATTAAGCAAACGAATTTTTTTGATATTGGAGTTGTACAATTAAATGGCACGATTTTTTTCAGAAATGGAAGAACTGAGGAGTTGGGGAACCAGGATTATATAAAGGAGTCTCTAAATGGCAAATCAGTTATATCAGAACCTATAACCAATAGTGAAACTAAAAGTATTTCACTAATATATGCCACTCCTATTATAAACGAAGGAGAAATTGTAGGTGCATTAGTAGGTCGTAGGGAAGGAAATGTTTTAAACGATATTATAAAAGATATAAGACTTGGTAGTAGAGGAGATTCTTATATGATTAATAATATTGGAAATATTATTGCATATTCTGATAGGGATAAGGTTGTTAATCAATGGAATCCTATTGAAGAAGTAAAAAATGATGAAAGTCTTAAATCAATAGCTGAATTATTTGGGAAGGTGTTACAAGAAAAATCAGGAGTTAGCAATTTTTCTTTTGAAGATGATGATTTATATGCTGCTTATGCACCTATAAAGGGGACTGGTTGGACCTTAGTTATAACTGCATATGAAAAAGATATATTGTCTATGATTCCTATATTAAAAAAGAATATAATGTTTTTTGCTATTATAATATTAATTATAAGTATTATAATTACATATGCAATAGGTAGCTCAATTACAAATCCAATAATAAAATCAGTAGAACATTCACAAGGAATAGCTAATTTAGACATAACTAAGGATGTACCAGGAAAATTGTTTAAACGGAAAGATGAAATTGGAACTTTGTCTAAGACGTTACAAAGTATAACAGATAGCCTTAGAGAAATAATATCTGATATAAGCAAATCCTCTGAACAAGTAGTATCTACTTCAGAAGAATTATCAGCTACTACTCAACAATCAGCTGCTTCAGCAGAGGAAGTATCTAAAACTACAGAAGAAATTGCTAAAGGCGCATCTGATCAAGCTCAAAGCACAGAAGAAGGAACGGCCAAATCCGTTTATTTAGGAAGTTCTATTGAAAAAAATATGGAATATACAAAGAATTTAAATGAAGCTTCAAATAAAGTTACAAAATCTGTTGATGAAGGATTAATTGAAATGGAAAATCTATCTAATATAACTGAAGAAAGCAATAAGGCAATAATAGGAATCCGTGATATCATATTAAAAACCAATGAAAGTTCTATAAAAATTGGTCAAGCTAGCGATGTAATATCATCTATAGCAGAACAAACTAATTTATTAGCGTTGAATGCAGCTATTGAAGCAGCTAGAGCAGGAGAAACAGGAAGGGGATTTGCAGTAGTAGCTGAGGAAATCAGAAAATTAGCAGAAGAATCTCAATCGTCTACAGAATCTATTTATGAAATGGTTAAAGAATTGCAAGAGAACTCTGATAATGCTGTAAAGGCAATAGATACGGTCACTAGTATAACAGAAGAACAAGGAAGTAGGGTAGTTTCGAGTAGAGATAAGTATTTATTGATAGCAGAAGCTATGAAAGAGGCAGAAAAGGCTGTTAAACGATTAAATGTATCTGGAGAGGAAATGGATAAAATGAAAAACGAAATACTTGATACGCTTGAAAATCTTTCAGCTATTGCACAAGAAAACTCGGCTGCCACTGAAGAAGTAACAGCATCAATGGAAGAACAAACTGCCTCTATTGAAGAAATTGCTAGTGCTAGTGAAGGGTTAGCTAGTTTAGCAGAGAATCTACAATCGATAATTATGAAATTTAAATATAATTGATATTGTTAAACTTATAATTTGTCCTTGTTTAAAAAATCTGAATAATTGATAAAGTAAAGGGTAATATGTTAATGAACTTGAAAAGGAAAAACAAACTTTAAAATATACCAGATTTTTGAAAGGAGAATTATTTAATGGATAAAGTAAAATTAGCGATTGTATATTATAGTTCAACAGGGACAAATTATCAATTAGCAAAGTGGGCTGAAGAAGGCGCAAAAGAAGCTGGTGCAGAGGTAAAAGTATTAAAGGTTGAAGAATTAGCCCCACAAGCAGCCATAGATTCTAATCCAGCATGGAAAGCTCATGTGGAAGAAACAAAAGATATACCAGTAGCTACAAATGATGATTTAGAGTGGGCAGATGCTTATATATTTAGTACACCAACTCGTTATGGAAACGTTGCATCTCAAATGAAACAGTTTATAGATACTACAGGAGGCGTGTGGGCAGAGGGCAAATTAGTAAATAAGGTTGTATCTGCTATGGCTTCTGCAGGAAATGCTCATGGCGGTCAAGAGGCTACTATTAAAAGTCTTTATACAACTATGATGCATTGGGGAGCTATTATTGTTACCCCTGGTTATACTGACAAATCCATATATGCAGCAGGAGGAAATCCATATGGAACAAGTGTAACAATAGATCAAGATGGAAAAATGATAGAAGATGTAAAAGAGGCAGTCAAACATCAAGCAAAACGTACAGTAATGATTGCAGAATGGATTAAAAAGGGAAGCAAATAGGAAGGGGGGATTTGGTGAAACGAGTTACAAAGGTACTTCTGGCAATTTCAATAATTGCATTACTAACAGTAACATTAGCTGCTTGTGGTTCTTCTGATACATCTAATGGAGATGTGATTTATAATGATGGAACTTATATTGGAGAAAGTGAAAAGAGAGAATTTGGATATGAAGAAGCTGAAGTTACTATAGAAGGCGGTGAGATAACCAATATAGTACTTAAGAGGATGACTCCAGAAGGCGACGAAGTTGATTATGATGAATGGACTGGTGAAGATGATAGACCAAATTTAAAGCAATTTAAAGAAGATTTAGCAGAAGAAATGATAGAAAAACAGAGTTATGATGTAGATGCCATAGCAACGGCAACAGAAACTTCTGAAGGCTGGAAGGAAGCAGTTAAAAATGCTTTAGAACAAGCTAAATAAGCTATAGTATGAAAAGCGGTAGATTAATCTACCGCTTTTCATTATCAATCATATCTATAGTTTTTTCTATAACAATATCTGCTTTTGCTATAGCTTTATTTCTGCTAACATTTGGGTTTTCCATAGTTCCGCCCATGCTATTTATTATATCTTTTGCTTTACTAGAATCATTATTATTAGTTTCAACAAATACACAATAATTAATATCTGTAATTTCTTCAAAACCACCCATACCACTTACCATAGGATTAGCTGCAGCTAAAGGAGAGTTTTCCCTATCTAAATTATTTGCACCTGAGTTTAGAACCAAATCTGCTAAACTTTCTCCACCAGCAGCACCAGGCATATCCGTCTTAACATCTCTATTGCCAATATAGTGGTCGTTGGCATCTACATAAACATTTACAAAGCCAGAATTTTTAAGCTTATTCACAGTTTCATTAGCAGTTTTTAAATCCCCAAAGAAACCTCTAATCTTCACAAAATCCCTCCAATTTAAAAATTTAATATATAATTATTATTTGTATTTAACTAAAAAATATCATAAAATTAAAAGTTAAAATCTCTGAATACTATATAAGAGTAATGAATAAAATGATATAATTAACAATGTGGTACTAATTTTATAAATAGGAAGTGAATTCTATGTATTCTCAATATTCGATTAAGGTAATTGAACATTTTATGACACCACAAAATGTGGGAAGTATGGTAGATTATGATGGAAAAGGTACTTTTGGTGATCCTGGATGTGGAGATTCTTTAACCATATATATAAAGGTAAAAGATGATATCATAGAAGATATATCCTTTTTAGTCTTTGGATGTACTGCTTCTGTAGCAACATCTAGTATGACTACTGTTCTTGCTAAAGGAAAAACCATAAAGGAAGCACTAGAAATAGAAGAAGAAGATATAGTTAAAGCTCTAGATGGATTGCCAGAAAATAAACTCCATTGTTCTAACCTTGGAGTACAAGCTTTACGAAATGCAATTAAAGATTATATGGATAAAAAAAATGAACTGGGTTAAAACCCAGTTTTATTATTTATATATAAAAAGAGGGAAACTATTATATTTATTCCCTTGACAAACTTGTACGTACAGGCTATACTATAAATAACAGCACTTGTACGTACAGGAGAAAAAAGGTTTTCCCAATATTTGGTTTAAAATTTAAGGGGGTAATAATATGTCTAAATTTACCAATGATATTCATCAACTGATAGAATATATCGGAGGTAAGGAAAACATTGTAAGCGTGTCCCATTGTGCTACACGATTACGCTTTGTATTGAAAGACCCTAAGAAGGCAGATATAGACAAAATTGAAGATATAAAGTCTGTCAAAGGTTCCTTTACACAAGCAGGTCAATTTCAGGTAATAATCGGAAATGAAGTATCTACATTTTACAATGAATTAATCCAAATCGCAGATATAAAAGAGGCTACGAAGGAAGATACCAAAATTGCAGGTAGACAGAATTTAAATATTTTACAAAGGTTGGTCTCCCATTTAGCAGAAATATTTGCTCCAATTATTCCCGCTATTGTAGTTGGAGGACTTATACTTGGTTTTAGAAATGTAATTGGAGATATAAAGATGCTAGAAGGAGGAACCAAAGCTTTAACAGAGGTTTCTCAATTTTGGGCAGGAACTCATCATTTCCTATGGTTGATAGGAGAAGCTATATTCCATTTCCTACCTGTAGGTATTACTTGGTCTATAGCTAGAAAAGCTGGTACCACACAAATATTAGGAATAGTATTAGGAATTACTTTAGTATCTCCCCAGCTATTAAATGCTTATGGTGTAGCAGGTGGAGCAGAAATACCAGTTTGGGATTTTGGCTTTGCCCAAGTACAGATGATAGGATACCAAGCCCAAGTTATTCCAGCTATGTTAGCAGGATATTTACTAGTATTCCTAGAGAAGAAATTGCGTAAAGTAGTTCCAGAATATATTTCCATGATAGTAGTGCCATTTCTATCCTTGGTACCTACTGTGTTAGTAGCTCATATAATATTAGGACCAGTTGGTTGGAAAATAGGTACAGTTATATCCAATGGAGTTTATGGTGGACTAACTTCTACACTTAAATGGTTATTTGCAGCTCTATTTGGATTCCTATATGCTCCTCTAGTTATTACAGGACTTCACCATATGACCAATGCCATAGATTTACAACTAATGAGTGAATTTGGAGGTACAAATCTATGGCCTATGATAGCTTTATCTAACATAGCTCAAGGTTCTGCAGTTTTAGCTATTATATTCCTTAATAAGAAGAATGAAGAAGAAAAGCAAGTCTCTATACCTGCTACCATATCCGCTTATTTAGGAGTAACAGAGCCGGCAATGTTTGGAATAAACCTAAAATATAGTTATCCATTTTTAGGAGCTATGGTAGGTTCGGCATTGGCATCCATATTCTCTGTAGGAACGGGAGTTATGGCAAATTCCATAGGCGTTGGAGGATTGCCAGGAATACTTTCTATTCAACCTCAGCACATGGGTAAGTTTGCTATTGCCA
>NZ_DATHXO010000216.1:0-1919 GCF_035459645.1 Schnuerera sp. | reverse complement strand
TAGCACTAGCTAGCGCAAAAGCTTATGAGGCTATAGGAGGAACTTTAGAAAAAATTAAGCTTGTATTAGATTCTGGAATATATAAAAATTGTTATTCTTGTGCAATACCAGGGACTGATGACTTTGGTATCGAAATAGCAGCATTGTTAGGAGTTTTAGTAGGAAAACCAGAATTAGAATTAGAGGTATTAAAAGAAATTAAAAAGGAAGATGAGGATAAAGCTAAGCAGCTAAGAAACGAAGGGAAAGTGGAAATAGAAGTAAAAAAAGGTCATGTTGGAATATATGTAGATTGTATTGTAATGACAGATAAAGGGTGGGCAAGAGTAGTTATACAAGAAAAACATTCCAATATTGTATTAATTGAAGCAAATGATAAAATTATATATAAAAAAGAAATAAATATATGTGAAGATAAAAAAGAAAAAACCTTGGATATTAAAAAAGAAAAACTTATTGATTTAATTAATTTTGTTGAACAAGTACCTTTTACAGATATCAAATTTGTATTAGATGCTGTTAAGGTTAATAAAGAGTTAGGTGAATATGCAATAAAAGGTTCAGGAATGAATGTTGCTTATACTTTATCGAATCTAGCAAAAGAAAATATTTTAGCAGATGATATTTCTCATTATGCTCAAATCTTAACTGGATATGCTATAGATGCTAGATTAGGCGGTGTATCTAAGCCAGCGATGAGTATAAGCGGAAGTGGTTCTCATGGTATAATTGCAACTATGCCTATTGCAGCTATTGCTGAAAGAAAAGATATAGATGATGAAAGACTTGCTAGAGCTGTAGCTTTAAGTTTTTTGATCACTATCTATATAAAGGAATATTCAGGTAGATTATCAGCTTTTTGTGGATGTGCAATAGCCGGAGGAACAGGTGCTAGTACAGGCATAGTTTATTTGTTAGGTGGTAATTATACTCAAATTTCTTATGCTATTAACAATATGGCTGGCAATATAACAGGCATGATATGCGATGGAGGCAATTACGGATGTGCACTAAAAGCTGTTACTGCTGCCAATGTTGCTGTAATGTCTGCTATTTTTGCACTTTATGATACTAATATACCTACTAATTATGGGATAGTAGGTAATACTGCGGAAGAAACAATGAGAAATATGGGACAAATTGCTTCACCTGGAATGTTAGAAACAGAAAACACTATATTAAATATTATGTTAAACAAAAATACAACTAATGTTTAATTAGAAGAATAAAGATAAAAAGTTATAAGTGTTTAGTTAAAAATGTGATTTAATTATATGGGGTAGGGAGGGTTATAAATGAAAATTTTTATAAGTGCAGATATTGAAGGAGTAACTGGAGCAACAGATTGGCAAGAAGCAAGAAAAGTTTCACCAGAATATCAATGTTTTGCAGAACAAATGACTAAAGAAGTAGTAGCAGCTTGTGAAGGAGCTAATGTATCTGGAGCTACAGAGATTTTGATAAAAGATGCTCATGGTACTGGGAGGAATATTGATCAATCTAAATTACCAGAAAATACTAGCCTAATTAGAGGGTGGAGTGGTGGCCCTTATAAGATGATACAAGGGCTAGATGAAAGTTTTGATGCAGTAGCATATATTGGATATCATTCTTATGGTAACTCTAATGAAAATCCTTTGGCTCATACGATGAATAGCTCTGTAATTGATTATGTAAAATTAAATGGTGAATATTGTAGTGAGTTTTTGATGCATTCTTATTTAGCAGCATACTTAGGAGTACCTGTTTGTTTTTTAAGTGGAGATAAAGGTATTTGTGATCAAGTAAAAAAATTTAATGAAAATATCATAACAGTACCTGTAAAAGAAGGTAAAGGAGCTTCAACTATAAATATCCACCCTAATAAAGCTTTAGAATTAATAAAAAAT
This sequence comes from Schnuerera sp., assembly GCF_035459645.1. Lineage (NCBI taxonomy): Bacteria > Bacillati > Bacillota > Tissierellia > Tissierellales > Tepidimicrobiaceae > Schnuerera > Schnuerera sp. The sequence continues at coordinate 30 of NZ_DATHXO010000216.1, read as the reverse complement.
GGGATGAAAGAAGCTTTAAAGGGAGACCTA
>NZ_DATHXO010000215.1:0-8362 GCF_035459645.1 Schnuerera sp. | reverse complement strand
TACTTCTGCTACATTTCTACCTCCTACTAAATCTATTATTTCAGCATGCCAAGAACCAGAAGGTTCTGTTTCTAATCCTGCAGGTCCTTGTGCATAATATAAACCTATTTTATCTTCTTCCTTTATATTAGGTACTTTTTCTTCTATATCATTCATAGTTTCTTTACAGTAATTAGCCAATTCTTCTGCTTTTTCTTCTTCTCCTAAAGCCTTTCCTAATATATTGTAAGCTATATCTAAGCTATATAAATCTGAATCTAAAAGTATTACAGGTTTCCCTGTTTTTTCCTCTAATTCTTCTGCTTTGGATATTGAACCTTCATCTAATTCTTCCATCATTACTAAAAAATCTGGATTCATATTTAACATTTCTTCTATATTGATAGCATTCTTCCCAGCCCCTCCTAAATTTGGTAAATCATGATATTTTTCAGGTATAAATCTTTTTTCTCCTTCTCTTAAATCATAATTCCATCCTAGTAGCTTTTCTGGATTTAAAGTATATAAAAGTATTGTGCCTGTAGGTAAGGTGGCAAAAGCTTTTTCTGCATTAGAAGGTATTATAACTGTCCTTTCAGCCATATCTTCTATCTCTATATAATCATCATTGTCCCTTTCTTTACTAGCCATTTGGTTATTACAACCAGCTAATAATGATAATACTAAAACTAAAATAATTAATAATGAAAATTTTCTTTTAAACATATTATCTCTCCTTTCAATATACAGGCAAACACATTTTAATGCCTTTATTCATGGAATCTAGCTCTATAACCTTCAAATCTATATTATAGAGATCTTTCAAATCCTCTTCCTTTAAATTTTCCTTTGGATTCTCGATTTCTTCTACCTTCCCATCTTTAACCAATAAAGCTTTTGTTCCATGTAAAAGAGCATGTTCTGGATAGTGAGTAGCCATTATTACCGTTACTCCCTTACTAACCCATTCCTTTAAATGTTTTAAAATCACTACTTGATTATTAAAATCTAAATTATTTGTAGGCTCATCCATAATTACTATTTCCGATTGTTGAGCTATAGCTTGAGCTATTTTTACTAATTGTCGCTCTCCCCCACTTAATTGAGAATATATTTTATCTTTAAGGTCCAAAATATTAAGATTTTCCAAAGCTTTCTCCGCAATTTGTTCATCTTTTTTAGAAGGAGAGGATATAAGGTTTAGATAAGGAGTCCTTCCCATTAAAACTATATCCATAACTTTATATTGAAAAGTAGAACCAAAGGATTGAGGAATATAGCTAATCTTAGTTGCCCTTTCTTTCCAATTCCAATTTTTAATATCTTTATTTTTTACCAATATCTCACCTTTGAAAGGCTTCAATAATCCTAAAATAGTTTTAATCAAAGTAGATTTGCCTGAACCATTTGGTCCTAATATACAAATAATATCTCCAGTGTCTCCAGTAAAACTTACATCTTCTAAAACCATCTTATTACCGTAGCCACAGGTTAAACCTTTAATCTCTATCATCAATCCCAACTCCTTCCCTTATTTAACAATAGAAATATAAAGAAGGGTGCCCCTATTAAAGAAGTCAATATCCCAAGGGGTATTTCTACTGTTGTAAGGGCCCTTGCTATATTATCTATTATCAATAAATATGTACTGCCTAATAATATGGTAGTAGGAACCAAAACCCTATAATCAGGTCCTACTAATACCCGTCCTAAATGAGGAATTACAAGACCTATCCAACCTATTACTCCGCTAATGGAAACAGAAGCAGCTGTCATAAGAGTAGAACATATTATTACTATCACTCTAATCTTTTTGGTATCTAAACCTAAGGTTTTTGCCTCATCTTCATCTATGGAAAGGACATTTAATTTCCATCTCAATAAATATAAAGGGATTATACCTACTAATATGGGGATAAAAACCCTCTTTACATCTCTAGGTAAAATTCCAGACAAACTTCCCATAAGCCAAAAAGTTATGGTAGGTAATTTATCTTCCGTATCAGCAAGATACTTTATCAAAGAAGTAAAGGATGTGAATATGGAACCTATTAATATACCAATTATAACGAGGGAAATTAATGGCTCTTCTCTTACCTTTATGCTGATTAAATAAACTAATGCCACCCCTAAAATACCAAATATAAAAGCAGATATTTGTATCCCTATTGTATTAAAAGATAAAAATATGGCTAAAGCTGCACCAAAAGCTGCTCCAGCAGAAACTCCTAATATATCTGGGGATACTAATGGATTTTTAAACATCCCCTGATATACTGCTCCGGAAAGAGAAAGGGAAGCCCCTACCAATATTGCAGCAAATATTCTAGGAAGTCTAACCCTAAAGATGACAGTTTCTATAGTATCAGGCCAAGTCTTTTCAATGGGAAAAGCTTTAGATAAAAGGACTTTTACTAAAGTTTTTATATCTATTGGATATCTTCCAATTAAAATAGACATAAGGAAAACCAAAATTAATAATCCCCACAAAATTCTTCTTTTATTTGCTACATCTTTCATAAAATCTGCCCCTTTACCGTTATTCTTTCATTAATATAACGACTGCAAAAAATTAAATATCCTTAAAATGTTTTTTAAAAATCTCTTCCACTGATTCTTCTGCTTCTTTACAAAATCCTTCATATGCTCTTATTATATTTTTCCCTTTTGAAGTTAAATAGGAGCCTCCTCCATCAGTTCCACCAGTTTCTCTTTCTAAAAGGGAGAATCCTAAAAGCTTTTCTGCTCTATCTATAATAGACCAAGCTTTACTATAGGACATATTTAACTCCTTTGCAGCCTTGTTTAAACTCCCAAGTCTATCAACAGTTTTTAATAATATACAAGGCCCTCTTCCAAAAACTTTTTCACCACTTTCTGCTATCCAAAATCTGCTTTCCAATTTCAAAACTCCCACCTGCTTTTATAAAGATGAGGTACTTCTTTTCCATATTTCACTGCCTGGATCTCTGCCATAATGGATAAAGCTATCTCCTCTGGAGTTTCTCCTCCTAAATCTAATCCTATAGGGCTGTATACTTTTGATAAATCTTCCTTTGAAGAGCTTTTCTCTAAAAGATTATCAAAAGTTGTCTTAACTTTATTTTTACTTCCTATCATTCCAATATATTTTGCATTTGATTTCAGTACTACTTCTAAAGCATCTTGATCGTATTTATGTCCATGAGTTACTATTATTATAAAAGTATTATGATCTATATCTACCTTCTTTAAGTTTTCCACTATATTTCCTAAAATTAAATTTTCTACATTAGGAAACAATTGGTCATTCAACCTTTCTTCTCTACTATCTAAAACTGTAATGGAATAACCTAATATATTAGCCATCTTAGCAATTTTTTCTGCCACATGACCAGCACCTGCAAGGATTAGCTTTTCTCTAGAACTATATACCTTGATAAATAGGCTCACTTGACCACCACAGGCCATAGGTAAAATATTCCCAGTTTTTGAATCCCTATCTAGATTATAATCTATTAATGAAGATTGTCTTTTTTTAATATAATTAACAGCATCCTTTCTAGCTTTTTGTTCTAAAACTCCACCACCAATTGTCCCTTCTAGTATATTTCCTTCTTCATCTACTAGCATAGAGCTTCCAACGCCTCTAGGGGTAGACCCTTCTGCTTCTACAATGGTTATTATAGCTACAGATTCATTTTTATCTAAACATTGGTTAAGTTTAGATAAAACCTTTTTATCCTCTAGCATAATTATCACTCCCTTTAAATGGAATTCTTATTTCTCAAATATTCTATAGCCTCTAGTACTCCATCACCAATAACTTTAGCCTTATCCGAAATAGTAAAAGCATAATCTTTTACACATCTAGGCTCAACATCTCCGATTTTAAGTCCCTTCTTTACATATAGACCTTCCTTTATCATACCTCTCAAAATTCCCTTGAAAGGTGCTGTTACATTTTCATCGCCTACCTGACATATAGCCTGGCCTTTATCTAATATATCTCCAATTTTATAAAAAGTTTTAACTACCCCATCACAAGGGGCTCTCAAAACTCTTTCCTCTTTATATCCCATTACCTCACCAGGAATTCCTGTATCTTTCTCTGCTTTTCCATGGTGGATTATTTTACCTAAATTTGGTCCTCTATTGCTTTCTACTACAAAATCCACATCTTTTCCAGCTTCAAACCCTGGTCCAATTCCTATGGTAATTGGGGCCATAGATTTATTAGTGCCTAGGTTTCTTTTAGCAATTATAGCATCTATAACTACTAATGGCTTAATTTCTTCAATTATTCTACCTTCCTTGTCAATATAAACTGGAATAGCACCTATATCCCAAATTTTATAGATATCTTTTCTATTCTTAGCTAAGATTCCCTTAATACCTTCTACAGTATTTTCACCTTCATATACTGCTTCACTAAAAGCTACAGCTCTTCTAACGGTTAAAGGTTTGTCTATTTCTAAAATAATTATTCTATACCCTGCTTTATGGAGTTTATAAGCTATTCCTGTTGCTAAATCACCGCCACCTCGTATAATTATGGTATCCATTTTTTTCACCTTCATCCTTAATAGTCAATCCTCTTCTTTGATACTTTCCTAAAGGTTTTGATATTAAAATCTTTTCATCTTTTACTACCATTTGTCCCCTTAGAAAAACATACTCAAACTTACCATACTGAGTTAATCCTTCATATAGATTATAGTCCACATTTTGGACTTGATTTTCTGCTCTTATTATGGACTTAGCCTCTGGATTAAATATTATAATATCAGCATCACTTCCCTTTTGGATAATTCCCTTTTTAGGATATAACCCAAAAATTTTAGCAGGATTTTCAGAAAGGATTTCTACTAATCTTTCTATGGTTATTCTATTCTTTGTCACTCCATAGGTATATATAAGTTTATATCTATTCTCTACTCCAGGTGCACCATTGGGAATCTTAGTAAAATCATCTTTCCCTAATTCCTTCTGTTTTTTATAATTAAAGGCACAATGATCTGTAGCTACAACATCTATTTCTTCATCTTTAATTCCTTGCCATAAAACTTTCTTGCTCTCTTCATCTCTAAGAGGTGGTGAGATTACATACTTAGCACCTTCGAAGGAGTTTTTTCCTTTAGATAAGTAACAGTCTTTGTCCAATAAAAGATATTGAGGACAGGTTTCAGCCAATATTTTCATTCCCTTTTTTCTAGCTTTTATAATTTCATCATAACCTTCCTTTGAACTTAAATGGACTATATAGATTGGGGTATCTGCCAGTTCTGCAATAGTAATAAGTCTAAATATAGCTTCTCTTTCCAAAGATGGAGGCCTTGTTTCCATATGGTATACTGGTTCCAATTTCCCTTTAGCTATGGCTTCCTTCCTTAGTCTATCTATGATATCTCCATTTTCACAATGAAATCCTATTAAAGTTCCTAATTCCTTTGCCCTTTTTAAAGCTTCGTATATAGAACCATCATCTACCTTTAAATCTTCATAGGCGAAAAACATTTTAAAAGAAGTTATCCCTTCTTTGACCATCTCTTCCATCTCTTTAGAAGTATTTTCATTCCAATCTGATATAGTCATATGGAATCCATAGTCGGTATAAGTCTTATCTGTTGCATTTTTACTCCACTCTTCTAAAGCCCTCCTTAATGTTCCCCCTTTTATCTGTTCAGCAAAATCAACAATAGTGGTAGTCCCTCCTACAAGTGCAGCTTTAGTCCCTGTGGTAAAAGTATCAGCTACCATTCCTCCAGCTTCAGCCTCAAAATGGGTATGCACATCTATTCCACCTGGAAGTACAAAGAAACCTTTTGCATCTATTATTTCATCATTAGGCGCAACTAAATCTATTCCTATATCTTCTATTTTTTCTCCTACTATACGAATATCCTTTTCAACTATCCCTTTTGAACTTACAATTTTCCCATTAGTTATTACAATCCCCATCTATACACCTCTCAGTACTTTTCCTGCTAAAATCTTATTATATTTTTCTTTTTCTAATACTATACTTCCATTTATAATAACATAATCAATACCCTCTGGACATTGTTTAGGTTCTACAAAAGTTCCCTTATCTTTTATCTTTTCTAAATCGAATACTACAATATCTGCAAAATTCCCTTCTTTTATTTCGCCTCTATTTTTAATCTTAAAAGTTTCCGCTGGTTTCTTTGTCATCTTATATATTGCTTCTTCTAATGATAAAACTTTTTCTTCCCTTACATATTTACCTAAAACCTTAGGAAAAGAACTATATAATCTTGGATGAGGATTATCAGAAATCATTCCATCAGTGCATACATTTTGTTCAGATCTTTTTAAAATCTTTATAATATGCTCATCCAATCCATAAAAATCTACCATACCTACAGAGTTTTCTTCTTCATATATAAGATCAAAGGTAGCATTATAAGGGTCCTTTCCTCTTATTTTTCCCAGTTCAATAAGATTTTTCCCAATTAGATTTTTATTTTTATCCATATTTACTGAATTCACATATATCTGGTCCAGCCCAGCAAAATCAATAAAATTGTCCCAACCTGGAATACCAGTTTGTATATCTTTAATAATTCTTTCTCTATTGGATTCATCCTCTAACCTTTCTAATAGTTTTTCTGTACCACCTTCATGAACCCAAGGTGGAAGAATTACCCCTAAACTAGTACTACCTGCCACATAAGGATATTGGTCAAAAGAAACTTTAACTCCCTCTTTCTTTGCTCTTTCTAATAATTCAAAAGCTTGGTCTATATACTTCCAATTGTTTTTCCCACATACTTTAAAATGAGAAAAATGAATTTTAACTTCTGCTTCTTTTCCTATAGTTATTATTTCCTCCATAGATTCTATAATAGTATCTGCTTCAGACCTTTGATGTACTATAAATATTCCATCAAATTCTGCAACTACTTTACAAATCTCAATTAATTCTTCTATATCCCCATATACACATGGTGGATAAATAAGACCTGTAGAAAGTCCAAAAGCTCCCCCTTCCATTTCTCTTCTAGTTATTTGGCACATTTTTTCTATATCCTTTGAGCTAGCCTTTTTATTTTCTAATCCTATAGCTTCCAATCTAATATTTCCATGGGGGACTAAATATCCTTGATTTAACCCTACTCCCTTTCTTTCCATTAAATCTAAATAATTTTTAGTAGTTTCATACTCCCAACTTATATCATCACTATCTCCATTAAAAGCTGAATTTATCTTTCTCCAAGGATTTATATATTCCTTTGGAAGAGGCGCCATAGATATTCCATCTTGACCTAATATCTCAGTAGTCACCCCTTGTTTAATCTTTATCTCATTATAAGGGTTGACCAAAATCGAAAGGTCTGAATGGCTATGAGTGTCAATGAATCCAGGTGATACTACTTTACCTTCAGCATCAATTACTATATCTACCTTTTCCTCTATAGTACCAATCTTTTTTATTTTATCTTGTTCAATTAATAAATCTCCTTTATAAGGCTTATTTAAACTCCCATCTACTATTAATCCGTTCTTTATTAAAATCTTCATCTATTCACCAACTTTTTATGATTCTTTTCCTACCAAAGCTTTAGTAGGGCATACAGATATACAAAGACCACAGTATCTACATTCTTCTTCATCTAGTTCCATAGTATCCTTTAACTTTCTTGCTTCATAAGCACAAACTTTTTCACATAATTTACATTTAATACATTTATCTTCATCCCATAAAAACTCAAACTTTGTCCTTTCATTGTTCTCTCCCATATGCTCGTGAACTATACCACAAGCATCTTCTATGGATTTATATCCAAGTCTTTCAAGATGTCCTTTGAAATCCTTATAAATTTTATTGATTATACTTTCCCCTTTTAGAATAGGACCAGTACATATACCTATAAAATTAGCTCCTGCCATTATCATTTCTACAGCATCAGCTCCAGACATACAACCTCCTAGACCTATTATTGGCACATCAACCTTGTTTCTAATTTCATATATCTTATGAAGAGTAATAGGTTTTATAACCTCTCCTGTTAGCCAACCAAAGCCATTACCCCCTAATAAAGGTTTCCCTGATTCTATATCAATACGGAAAGCTGGTCCTACTGAATCACATGCAGTAATAGCATCTACACCTGCTTCTTCTAGTTTTTTGCAAAAATCTCCTATCTCATCAATCATAGGTGGAAGCTTTGCTATTACAGGTATACTTACTCTTTTTTTAGTATCCTTAACCATTGGAATAAGATCTGTATAATCATAAGAAACCAACTCTATTATATCTGCTCCTGCCTTCTCTATCTTTTCTACTAATTCACTACTTTCCTCCAAAGTATGACCAACGGAAGCTATAGTTACAACTTTCATTTCCTTTAATTTTGGAATCTCCTCATCTATCCATCTT
>NZ_DATHXO010000214.1:0-3477 GCF_035459645.1 Schnuerera sp. | reverse complement strand
GTTTTGTGTGCATAGGGGACGGTTCTTTTTGCATCTCATCAATGATCGAAGGTTACAGTATTTTTATTTGTAAGAATTAGACTGAAAAATCTATCCCTGCTACACCATTATAATTTCCTAGCAATATTGTGGACCTTTCCTCTATTTATACCTACAATCTCAGCTATTTTCCTATGAGGTAATTTAGCAAATTGTATTAACTCAATGACAATTTGCTCTATAATATTTCTATTACCATGTAATTGCTCTATGTCTTTTATTTCATATTTGTCGCGATAATTATCTAGAATCCTTTTAGCTCTCTCTTCTCGTTGTCGTTCTAAATCCTCTTTAATTTCAAGAAACTCATTCATATCCTCTTCTAAATGGAATTGTTCAAATAGCTTTATAGAACCATTAAACATATCCATTATAATCTCCTTCTCCTTAGGATTTATCAGACTATCCTTTTTATCTATATAAGCCTTATAGCTGCTCCATTTATAATTTCCTGCCTCTGATACTATTTCAGCTTTTACAGGATTATTATGTATATATCTTATAACACCAAGTAAGTATTGATCCGTATTTATTACCTCACTTTTATATCTACCTTGAAACACATGACCTACTCGATCATATTTTGTATTATACCTCATTGCAAATTTGATATTTGTTCGTTTTAATGCTTCTGCCATTAAATCTAATTCGGCATTAATTAATAAATGTATATGATTATCCATTACACAATAAGATAATATTGAAATATCTCCCTCATCCACTCTATTCTGCAGCTCTCCTAAAAAATATTGCTTTTCTAAGGGATGTCTAAATATCATTTCTTTATTATTTCCCCTAGCTATTACATGATAATATCCTGTGTCACTTTCTAGTCTAGCAACCCTACCCATATTTTTCACCCCACTAAATTAAATAATCCCTATAGTTGGTAATTATTGGACTGCAAAATGAACCGTCCCTGGTGCACGTCCCTGGTGCATATTCCTTTATTACTTAAGGGTAACACTCTTTCCTACTGTTGCAAGGTAAACAACAAATTGTTCCTCTCCATCTAAACCAAGCAATTTGTTTATCTCATCATCATCAAAGGCTGCTATTGCACAAACACCACAGTCTATAGATTGAGCAGCTAAGTATAAGTTTTGACATACATGTCCTGCATCTAAATGCACATATCTATATCCCCTTTCTCCATATCTCCATTTCATCCTATAAATTACTGTACTCCATATGAAAGTTACTGCACTGTTTTTTACAAATATTTGCTCATGGCAACTATAGGTTATTTTTTCAGCTATATCTGGTTCTGTATTAACTTCTAAAAGCTTATGTTCAATAGCTAAATATCTATATATACCTGGTTTTAATCCATTTACCCTATTTATTAGAAGATAAGTTTCAAAGGAATGTCTTGCTCCTGCTGAAGGAACATTTCTTAAGGTTGTTGGCCTTGAAGTTATTCCTTTCACCCCTTGAGTACACCACAAAAGATAAGATAACTCTTCCATAGTTAAAGGTTTATTGCTATACTTTCTTAAACTCTTTCTTGACTCTATTGCTTCTCTTAAATCTATTTCTTTAACCTTTATATTATCTACCGAAGGAAGTTCTATTAATCCCTCCCCTTTATCATATGCTAATTCTAAAGGTGGTTGAGGTAATTCTTTTTGTTGATCTGTTTTCCTCATGTATTTATATTTTGTTTTTTCCATAAATTCTTTTCCTGTATTTTTAGTCATATTATTTCACTCCCCTTTAAAAAATAATATAAAATACTACCTATAATCATATTTAAGTCAAATAGATTAAAATACCAACAAAGTGGAGTATGGTTCCTCCCAAAACAAATAAATGCCAAATAGCATGATTATATGGTATTTTTTTATTACTATAAAATATGGTCCCCAAAGTATAGATTAATCCTCCTCCTAAAATCCAAAGCATGAACCCTAAAGATGTCATCTTCACAATAGGTTTTATAGTAAACAAAGCTATCCATCCCATGGCTATATATATGATTAAAGACATTACCTTATACTTATCAAACTTACCAATAGTAAGTATTTTAAATATTACCCCTATTATGGCAATAGACCAAATGCTTATCATAATTCCTGCCCTTAATCTTCCTTCCATTGAAAGTAAAGCTATAGGTGTATATGTCCCTGCTATGAATAAAAATATAGAGGAATGATCAAAGACCCTCAATATTTCCTTGGCCTTTTTATTTTTAATGGAATGATAAAGAGTTGAGGATAAATACATAAGTATTAGACAAAAACCATAAACACTAAAAGCAATAATAGAAATGGTCTCTTTTTTTCTAATAGAAAAAATAAGTAGTACGATTAAAGCCACTATAGCAAATAATATTCCTAGTCCGTGAGTTATACTATTAGCTATTTCTTCTCTTCTATTGTACCTATTATTAATTTTCAATAATCATCTATCTCCTTTTATTATATTTGTTTTAAGTATACCTTAAATATATAATCTTATCAAAATTATTTTTAATGCAACTTACCATGACTTAAGTCATATAAAGCATTATTATCTAATATTATTATCTTTGATTGACGACTTTTTAATTCAAATAATATATACTTATTATAAGGGATTATCGTTCCTAATTTAATCATAGGAGGGAATTGAATGGAAGCTATAGAAGTTATTAATTTGTCAAAATATTATGGTAACTTAAAAGCCATAGATAATATCTCTTTTAAAATTGAAAAGGGGAAAATATGTGGAATACTAGGACCTAATGGTTCAGGTAAAACTACTACAATTAAAAGTATCTGTAATTTAATAATTCCAGACAATGGTTCTATTAAAATATTTGGAAAAGATAATAAAAAATCCACAAAATACATATCAGCAGTATTCGAAGGCACAAGAAACCTTTATTGGAGATTAACCCCTAGAGAAAATTTGCGATACTTTGCAGGTATTAGAGGATTAGGAGGCAATAATATAGAAAAGTCTATAGACCAAATATTAGATAGATTTAACTTAAAGGACAAAAAAGATACTATGGTTAATAAATTGTCTAGAGGAATGCAACAAAAAGTTGCAATAGCTATTACATTACTCTGCGATACAGATATTATCCTTTTAGATGAGCCAACCCTTGGATTAGATGTCCAAAGTCATATGGACATAAAAAATATATTACTAGATATTGCTTCTAATATGGATAAAACTATTCTTTTATCTACTCACAATATGAATCTAGTTCAAAATGTATGTGATAATGTTATTATTTTAAATAAGGGTAAAATAGTATCAAATGATAATGTAAAAAACCTAATGGATATGTTCCAAAGTATGACTTATGAAATTGTATTTGTAAAAAACCTTTCTCAAGAAAACAAAGACTACCTATTAAGTCTAAACTATGACTTTTATTTCACCAACAATAAATCCATAGTAGAAATTGATATTGTAGATTTCTATCAGATATATAAGATTATAGAT
>NZ_DATHXO010000213.1:0-2486 GCF_035459645.1 Schnuerera sp. | reverse complement strand
TGGACGAACCGGTAGCGGTAAAACCACTATAGTAAATCTTCTATTACGTATTTATGAAGTGGATGAAGGAAACATATTATTAGACGATAGAGATATAAAAGATTTAAATATTAAATCTTTAAGAGAAAATATTAGTTATGTTCCTCAAGACAACTTTTTGTTCACTACAACTATAAAAGATAATATTGGATTTGCTTTTGATGAACCAATTAGTGAAGAGCTTATGGTAAAATCATCTAAATTAGCTCAAGTATACGACAATATTATAGATTTTCCTAATAAATTTGATACCATTTTAGGCGAAAGAGGTGTTACATTGTCTGGTGGACAAAAACAAAGAGTTGCTATTGCTAGAGCCCTTGCAAAGGATAGCCCCATATTAATACTAGACGATAGCCTTTCCAGTGTAGATACAGAAACGGAAGAAAAAATATTAAATCAATTGGAAAGAGTTACCAATAAAAAAACTACAATAATAATTAGTCATAGAATTTCAACAGTAAAAGAAGCAGACGAAATCATAGTATTAGATGAAGGTAGAATTATTGAACGAGGAGATCATAACAGCTTATTAAAAATTGATGGTTTATATAGATATTTATATGAAAAACAGTTATTAGAAGAAAAATTATCTAAAGACTAACTGGAGGGATATTATGACTAGTAATTATCATGAAGATGAAGTGCTTGGTAAAGCTTATGATTCTAGGTTAATGAAAAGACTATTAAAATATGCTAAACCCTACTGGCATTTACTGTTATTAACTATAGTTTTAATGGTATTAGTCACTGGTTTAGAGCTTATCAGACCTTATCTCATAAAAATTACCATAGATGACTATATAAATGGATATAGAAAACCTATGTATGAATTAGATATATCAGAGCCATATGGTGGAACTGTTTATAATGGCAAAAAATATATTAGAATAGATAGTATATCAGAGGATGAAAAGGAACTTTTAAAGGATAATCCACAAAAACTATTGGTTAAAGAAAAGAATGACTATTATCTAGTAAATCCAGAAGAAAATTATACTCAAGGGATATTACTCTCAAAAGATGAATATCAAGCTTTTAGAAAACATGATATAGATGGACTAACTAAAATTGGTATGATATTCTTAATTGCTATTATAATAGCTTTCCTATTTAATTATTTACAAGTGTATATACTAAATTATACTAGCCAAAAAATAATATTTAATATTAGACAGGATATATTTTCTCATATCCAGAATTTATCTATAACCTATTTTGACAAAAATCCTGTAGGTCGATTAGTAACACGTGTTACTAATGATACGGAAAATTTAAATGAAATGTATACCGGTGTATTAATAAATTTATTTAAGGATATCTTCATTTTAGCTGGAATAATGATTATAATGCTTAAGATGAATCTTAAATTAGCATTAGTTTCCTTTGCATTGGTACCATTGATACTCATTGCCTCTATTATTTTTAGAAAGAAAATTAGGGAAGTCTATAGATTGGGTCGAGTTCAATTAGCCAAAATAAATGCTACCTTAAATGAAAATATTACTGGAATGAAAACCATCCAAATATTTAAAAAAGAAGAGAAAATTTACAACCAATTTGATAAAATTAATACTGACTATTTGAATACTGCAAAGAGAGAAATAGGATTGTATGCTATCTTTAGACCTTCTATTGAAGTGATTCGTTCTCTTGGATTAGCTCTTTTAATATACTATGGAGGACATCAGGTGCTATCTGGGGTCATTGAATTTGGAGTATTATATGCTTTTATAGATTATTTGCAAAGATTTTTCCAACCTATACTTGATATTACAGAAAAATATAATATACTTCAATCAGCTATGGCTTCCAGCGAAAGAATTTTTATGATATTGGATGAGGATGCTCAAATTGAAAATGTAGAAAATCCAATTTCTATTACTCAATGCAAAGGAAAAATTGAATTTAAAAATGTCTGGTTTGCTTACGAAGAAGAAAATTGGGTATTAAAAGATGTTAATTTTACTATTAACCCAGGAGAATCTGTAGCATTTGTTGGGGCTACTGGTGCTGGAAAATCCTCAATTATAAATCTAATTACTCGCTTTTATGATATACAGAAAGGTGAAATATTAATTGACGGTATAAATATTAAAGATTATGATAAAAATGAGTTGCGAAAACATATTGGAGTAGTACTACAAGATGTCTTTCTATTTACTGGATCTATTAAAGACAATATAAGATTGAATAATAAAAATATAAAAGATGATGAAATAATTGAAATGGCAAAACATGTAAATGCACATCATTTCATTAAAAAATTGCCTAATAAATATGATGAACCTGTTATGGAAAGAGGATCTACTTTATCTGCTGGTGAGAGACAATTATTAGCTTTTGCTAGAACCTTAGCATTTAACCCAAGCATTTTAATTTTAGATGAAGCAACTTCAAATATTGACACTGAAACAGAATTATTGATACAAGACGCATTAGCTAAG
>NZ_DATHXO010000212.1:0-7014 GCF_035459645.1 Schnuerera sp. | reverse complement strand
AGTAAAGTTCCAATTTAATGATTTGCCTACTTTAGCAATCAACTTATTTGTAAAATCTATACTTTCTTTTAAATTAGGATAATCTTCAATTACTGGAATACTTATAGTATTGCTACCTAATAAAAGTTGAGAAAAGTAGATAATTTCATCAATGTTGAAATTAATGTTAAATTGTCTAGATATGTTATTAGCTATTGAATTTACTTCTTTGAAAATTTTTGAATTAATTATTTCTATTTTTTCATCATTTGAAATAGATATGTGATTATTTAATTTAATTCTTTGTATACTTGTAGCTAAACATATTATTAACTCAATATAAACTAAATCTGAAAATCTAATATTAAGTCTATTTTGTAAAATATTTATATAGGTTTGTACCTTTTTAATTGATATATTTTTTGATATATAATTGGATATAATATTAGAGTAACTATAAGTATTTGTATATTGATATGATTTGTATTGGATTAATTCTAAATACTTTTCTAAACATAAAGTTTTTCTAAAAACTTTTAGTATTGCCATTCGTATAACTTTTTCTTCACCTTCAATACTTAATCCTTTGCCGGGAAGAAAGGTAGGAGTTATATTATTTTTGACTAACAAAGATTTTATTTTATCTAAGTCATTTATTATAGTATTACGGCAAACTTTAAATTTATCCGCTATATAATTTATAGTTATGAAATCTTTTGCGAAAAATAATTCTAGTAAGATCAAATATTTTCTTTCATTAGGAGATAGTGAATAGTCACACGGTTTTAAGTTTATATTTTCGATTAAATCAATTTTATTAATTTTATTAAATTTGCTACATATAATTTTGATTATTCCATTTTCTACTCCTAAAAAAATAGGAAAACCTTTTCTTTTAAAGTATAGATTTATATCCGCTAAATCATATCTAATAGTTCTTTCTGTGACTTTAAATTTTTCAGACATATCATTTATACTATAGTTATCGTTACTGTTTATTAATTCATAGAGAATTTGAGTTCTTCTTTTGTTAAGAATGATATCACCTTCCCTCAAAGGTCATAGAAAAACATCTTATATTAAGTGTGGATGATATTTATTTAAAACTTGATACACTATATAAATCATATAATTATTTACTATATACATAAAGACCAAGATAGTTCACAATATTATGAAAATTTATATACTAATGAGAACGTTTATAAATTATTAATTTAATTATATCATTAAAATATTTAAATGAATTATGAATCTTCCTTGTACTTTAAATATTCTTATAATATAATTTAATTAGATACTCGAAACATACAAGGAGGGTTATTTCTATGGGTAAAGAAATTTTAGAGAGAAATGATGTGGACAAAAGGTATATTTGGGATTTATCAGCTATCTTTGAAAGGGAAGGAGAAATAGAGGATAAGTTAAAAGAGTTAACAAACTTAACTGATGAGACTGAAAAAGAATTTAAAGGCAAACTGAATAATTCTAAAAAGATTAATGAATGTTTAGATAAGGTAAGGGATATTTATGAAATTGCAGGGTTATTAGGTACATATTCGTTTTTATCTGTAGCTGTAGATCAGACAAATATAGAAAATCAAACCAGGGAAATGAAAGTATCTAATATTTTGTCAGAGATTAGAAGTCGTTTAAGTTTTATTGAATCGGAAATAGTCCAGTTAGATGAAGAGATAATCCAAGAAGCTATTGAACAGTCAGAAGAAAATGCAAACAATCTAAAAGAAATTCTAAGGAAAAAAGCATATATTTTACATCCAGAAGTAGAAAAAACCCTATCAGCTCTTTCTAATGTATTAGAAGTACCTTATAAGATATATAATAGAGCTAAGCTTGCAGATATGGATTTTGGTACTTTCATAGTGGACGGAGAAGAGTATCCTTTGAGTTTTGTGTTGTTTGAAGGTGAATGGGAATATGAGAATGATACAAAAATTAGAAGAGCTGCATTTAATGCTTTTTCAGCCAAGTTAAAAGAATATGAACATACTATAGCGACTGCATATCAAACTCAAGTTCAGAAAGAGAAAATATTAGCTAATTTAAGAGGGTTTGATTCTATATTTGATAGTTTATTGTTTTCACAAAAGGTAGACAAAGACCTTTATAATAGACAGATTGATTTAATAATGGAATATTTGGCTCCACATATGAGAAAATATGCTAAACTAATCCAAAAGATCCATGGATTAGATAAAATGACTTTCATGGATTTAAAACTAGCAGTAGATCCAGATTTTGAACCGGAAATAAGCATAGAAGAAGCACGACCTTATGTTGAAGGTGCACTATCAGTATTAGGTGACGATTATCTAGAAATGGTGAATAGAGCTTTTGATGAGAGATGGATAGATTTTGTTCAAAACAAGGGGAAGTCTACTGGTGCATTCTGCGCTAGTCCTTATGGTAGTCATCCATTTATACTGATTTCCTGGACAGAAAGGATGAGAGAAGTATTTGTTTTAGCTCATGAATTAGGACATGCAGGACATTTTTATTTAGCACATCAAAATCAAAATATATTTAATTCAAGACCTTCTCAATACTGTATAGAAGCACCTTCTACAATGAACGAAATGTTAATGGCAAACTATTTAATGAAAAACACGGATGATAAAAGAATGAAAAGGTGGGTGTTGTCTTCCATTATATCTAGAACTTATTATCATAATTTTGTAACCCATTTATTAGAAGCAGCTTTCCAACGAAAGGTTTATCAGATCATTGATGATGGTGGTTCAATTAATGCAACTTTATTGAACAATTTAAAGAAAAAGACTTTGGAAGAGTTTTGGGGAGATGCTGTAATAATAAATGAAGGTGCAGAGCTTACATGGATGAGACAACCTCATTATTATATGGGATTATATCCATATACTTATAGTGCAGGGTTAACTATTGCTACTGAAGCCAATAGAAGGATATTGTCTGAAGGACAAAAGGCTATTGATGATTGGATTGGAGTATTAAAATCTGGAGGGGTCTACACTCCTGTTCAGTTTGCTAAAAGAGCTGGAGTAGATATTACCACTGAAGAACCATTGATGAACACTATAGAGCATATAGGCAATATAATAGATGAAATAATTGAATTGACAGAAGAATTATAGAATAAAGGGGACAGCTCTGTCCCCTTGTGTTTTTAATTTATGCTTTGAAGAATGCTTTATAACCTTTATAGGCCATATATACATCTGCTTTACTTGCTATTTCATAAGGTGCATGTACACTTAGTAGCGGCACTCCACAGTCCACTACTTCCATCCCGTAGTTAGCTAGAATATAAGCTATAGTTCCACCACCACCTTGGTCAACTTTTCCTAATTCACCCATTTGCCAAACTACATCATTCTCGTTAAATATTTTTCTAATTTTACTTATATATTCAGAATTAGCATCATTGCTACCACCTTTTCCTCTAACACCTGTGTATTTAACTATGGTCAACCCTTTTCCTATAAAAGGAGAATTTCTTTTATCTAATACTTCTGGATAATTAGGGTCAAATCCAGCTAGCGTATCTGCTGAAAGAACCCATGAATTAGCTAAAGTACGTTTAACCATTAATTCAGAATAATTTTCTTCTGTAAGGTCTATTAGCTCTGAAACTATATTTTCAAAGAATTTTGATTCCATACTTGTATTTCCTACACTACCTATTTCTTCTTTGTCTACGAATAGGGCAACGGCTGTTTTGTTAGGAGATTCAATATCTAATATAGCTTTGAAAGAGGTAAAGGCACAGACTCTATCATCTTGTCCATAACCTCCAACCATACTTCTATCGATACCAACATCCCTTGATTTTCCTGCAGGTACTATTTCAAATTCAGCTGTAGTAAAGTCTTCTTCATTTATACCATATTTTTCATTTAATATATTTAGTACATTTAATTTTACTTTTTCACTTATTTCATTGTCATTATAGGGTATACTTCCAATTAGAACGTTCAACCCTTCACCAGTAATACCTTCACTCATTTTCTTTTCCATTTGGTCTTTAGCAAGATGAGGTAATAAATCCGTTATAAAGAAAACCGGATCCTTTTCATCTTCGCCAATAACAATATCTATCTTATCTCCATTTTCTTTTATCATAACTCCATGTAATGCTAAAGGCAATGTAACCCATTGATATTTTTTTATTCCACCATAGTAATGGGTTTTAAACATAGCAAGCTCTGAATCTTCATAAAGAGGGAATTGCTTTAAGTCTATTCTCGGAGCATCTAAATGGGATCCAACAATGTGCATTCCCTTTTCTAATTTTTCTTTTCCTAACACAAATAATGCTACAGCTTTATCTTTATTGTTTGCATATATCTTCATTCCAGGAGTGGGTTTAATTTTATTTTCCAATAGTTCATCAATAGATATATAACCTTTTTCTGAGGCAATTCGAATTATTTCTCTAGCGGACTCCCTTTCTGTTTTTCCTTTATCTAAGAATTTTTTATATTCATCGTTGATAGAGAAAAGCATACTTTTTTCATTATCGTCTAAAACTTCCCACGCATTTTCCCATTTGTGAGTTAATTTCTCTTGAAGTTTTTTTCCTTTTGATTTATCACTCATTTATATCCCTCCTACTAATATTTAACAATCCTAATTATTATGGTATACTTGTATATTTACCTTGTCAAGAATAAGTTAAGGCTATAGACAGCTATATAAAAAATATTAGCATATTTACAATTCTAATTTGAATAGAATAGAATTGTAGGCTATCACAAGTGGTATACTAGGAGGTGTTTTGAGTGTATAATGAGTTAATGTCTGCAGATACATTGACTACATTTGTAGGGCTAGTTGCTGGAACTTCACTTATTGTCCAATTTACAAAATCTTTTATAAAAAAACAATTTGGAGATGGATTTGTTAGGTTTTATACATTTATCATTGCTTTAATTTTAATATTTATCTTTGGGGATAATGGTTTTGGTATTCGTGGTATAATTTTAAAAATTATCAATGCTATAATAATTACCATGTCTGCTATGGGAGGATATGAGGCCTTATCAGATCCTAAGGCCACAAAGATGAAAGTGAATAGATAGTAAGAAAGGCCGAGATTTTTCTTGGCTTTTTTTTAGAAAGATATATCATAATAGATTTACTCATAAATGATAAAGAAAATATAAACATTATAATTTACTCATTATTAAAATATCATAATATGTTATAATTATTTCATCAAAGGAATAAGTGTTAAAAAGGATGTGAATAAATGAAAAAGTTTTTTGTTGTACTTTTGGTATTGGTAATAGCAGTTGCAGTAGGATGTTTTTTATACACGTATAGGACGGATGAAGAGGTTATATCAATTTCTGATGAACTATACTTAGTTATAGAAGATGAGTTGTATTTAGAGGATAGACCTGTGATTTTAGATGATAATATTTTATACATTTCTTTGGATATTATAAAAGAAAATATAGATCACAATTTATTTTATGATCAAGAAGAAGAAATGGTAATATTTACAGATAAAGAAAGAGTAACTAGATTTGTAGTAGGAGAGAATAAAGGCAGTACAAATTATAAAGAATTTTTTGTTAACAGTCCAATAAAGAAAATAGAAGAAAAGATTTATATTCCAGAAGAAATACTATATATACATTATGATTTTAATATTGACTATTTTAAAGATACTAATGCAGTGGTTTTGGACAAGCCTAATTATAAATATCCTTTAGGGGAAGTGATTTTGGAAAAAGGAGATATACGAGTTAATTTTGATAAAAAATCTCCTATAGTATTGCAAAATATACCTGTTGGTACCATGCTATCAGTTTTTGAGGAGTTAAAGGATTGGTATAAGGTGAGAACTTTTGATGGGATTATAGGTTATATGGAAAAGAAATATTTAAAAATACATTTTACTACCGATATATATCAGATTGAAAAAGAATTACCAGGCATAAATAAAGAGAGGATAAACTTAACCTGGGATTATACTCATGGTAAGATGTTGTCTGCTGATGGTATAGAACCTATTCATGGGGTTAATATAATTTCTCCCACTTGGTTTTCTATTACCGACGAATATGGAAATATTTTTGATAAAGGAAACGATGAATATGTTAATAAATATAAATCCTTAGGTTATGAAATATGGCCTCTTATAGATAATGGTTTTGATCCGGATATTACTCAAAAGTTGTTGGTAAACAGTAAATCAAGGGAAATATTAATAAAGGAAATATTAAATTTATATGATAATTATAATGTTGATGGGATTAATTTAGATTTCGAGAATGTTTATTTAAAGGATAAGGATTTATTAACCCAGTTTGTTCGAGAATTATATCCGGTTTTTAAAGAGAGGGGAATGGCTGTATCTATTGATGTGACCCCTATTTCCACATCGGAAAATTGGTCTTTAAGTTTTGATAGAAAAAGATTGGCGGAAACGGTGGATTATATAATGTTGATGGCCTATGATCAACACTGGGCTAGTAGTCCTATAGCAGGTTCTGTAGCTCAGTATAATTGGGTAGAGCAATCTATTCAAGAGGTATTGAAAGAAGTACCTAATGATAAATTAGTATTGGCCGTTCCTTTTTATACTAGGCTATGGAAATTAGAGGATGTAGATTCAGAAGCTAAAACTTCTTCTCAAGCTTTATCAATGGAGACTGCAAATAAATTTATCAAAGAAAATAATATTAAATTAGAATGGGATGAGGAAAGTGGTCAGTATTATGGCGAAACTACAAAAGAGGGTATAGCCTATAAAATTTGGTTAGAAGATGCTAACTCCATTGAAATGAAATCATCTTTAATTAATAAATACAATTTGCCAGGAGTAGCATCTTGGAGAAAGGGTTTTGAGACGGAAGAAATATGGCCAGCTATTTCAAATATGATTAAATTAAATTAATATTTCTATTTGTTCATTTAATTTGATTTCATCTTTAGTTACTAAGGAGTTGTAAGCTAATATATGAACTCCTTCTTTTTTTGCCTTTAATAGGGCATTGGTAAATTTACTATCCATTTTTTCATTAGGTT
>NZ_DATHXO010000211.1:0-13698 GCF_035459645.1 Schnuerera sp. | reverse complement strand
GATGAAAAGGAAAAGCTTAGAATAAAAAAGAATTTTTATTCTAAATGGTTTCTAGATGGTATATTAAGAGAAACAGCAAGTTAATGGACAAGGAATTTTGCTCCTTGTCCATTTTTTTAAACAAATATAAATTTAAAAATTAATGTAGATATAATTAATATTACTAATAATGTAGGTGCATAGAATCTATACTCCTTGTAAAGCTCTCCAGTAGTTACTCCCATATGTTCCAATGTGAAAGCCTGGCAAAGATGCAAAGGTGAAAAATAATAGCCTATAAAAGCAGAACCGAATGCAAAATATGTATAGATATAGAGAAGTTGTCCCATAATATTTAATTGAGATAGCATAGGCAATATTATGGCTAATGACGCAGTTATGTTTCCAGTAATATAACCAAAGAAAAACGAGGATATTAAAAAAATACCTAGCATTGAAAACATCCCATTACTTAAATTTAGCATATTATTGAATAACCCAATTAATTCTTCCATATTCAATATTATTTCCTTCATAATAAGTACAGCAACTACTGTAAGTACTGTGCTCCAATTAAGAGATTTTATAAGAATTTTAAAAAAGTCCTTTTTATCACTCAATAAATAAACGATAATAACACTTGCTATTAAAGTAATATGGAAGGGCAAGCCTGTAAAAGCATTGATTATTACTGCTATATAAATAGGCGATGTATAAATAGCAAGTTTTAGTAAATTCTTTCCAATATTTTCCCTAGGTGGTAGTATATTCGACTTTACATCTTTCAAAAAGAAAAAGTACCCTGTAAAAATTATAAAAACCACAAAAAATAAATTTAATAAAATCAATTTGAAAATATTTAAATCTGGAAGAGTAGCGGAAACAATCAACAATGAAGTAGAGTAAGGTAATAAAAACATGGCTATATGCCGAAATACCAGGTTTATTGCAGCCCGTCTGGGAGCAGATATTTTCATCTCTTTTCCAATATTGTTGATAAAAGGCGCTGACAAATAAGCACCTCCAGGTATTACCAAAATCCCAATCATAGCTGGTATTATCATCAAAGCATTTTTTTTGTTACGAATTACTAATAAAATTGTTTCTACTACTTTGTCAAGAATTTTGTAATGTTTCATCAATCCCCCCAGAATACTTACCATCATTACAGTTAATACAGTAGTTCTGGATGAAGGGTTAATAATAATACTTGTAACGATTTTGCTTAAATTTTCAAATCCTAAGCCTGATAATAATCCTAGAATACCTGCTGATATTAAAAGTGTATAACTTAATTTAAATTTTAATCTAATTAAAATAGGTATAAACAAAAAAGAAATAAGTACAGATATTAATTGTGTCAAAATCAAATCATTCCTTTCAATCTATTCTTTCTTATATACTATATTATTTTATTGGTGAGTACAAGTATTTAAAATTGTATATATTAAGATAATAACTAGTAAAAAAACAAGGAGTATACTCCTTGTTTTTTTATACCCTTTTAATTATATCCCTTTTTAAATCCATAAAAGTAGGAATACCTGCTACATCTGCTGCTTCTTTAGTTAAAGCTATAATATCTTCTCTTCCTATTTCATTTAAAGTAAATTTCCTATTTAAAGTCATCAATTGTTTAAGACCTGTTGATACTCTATTGATATATGAATATAAACCTATAGCCCCTGTGGATATATTGTGGACTTTAGAACCATATATATCCTTTAATTCTCTTATATCTGTAAATATTTCTTCTACTGTATCTCCATATTTTAAAAGATCTTTTGGTATATTACCAGTTTTGATTAATTCTCCTACCTTCTCGCCTACCATAGCTGAAGCCATGGCAGCTCTTCCTATCCCTACCATGGATATATAAGGAGCTCCTAAAGATAGTCCTTTAAAAATATGGTCTTCCATTGTAAGCCCACCAGCTACTGCAACCTTAGGTAAGAAATAATCCTTGTTTTCCATTTCTTTAAGTAATTCATAAATAATACTTTCCATATATACTGTTGGGAAACCCCATTCATTCATCATCTTACAAGGGCTATTCCCACTTCCTCCACCAGCACCATCGAAGGTTACCAAATCCACTTTACATTGGGAAGCAATTTTTAAAACCCTTAGAATATCTTCTGGATCATAAGGTGCCATTTTAAAACAAACTTGTTTAGCTCCTAGTTCTCTTAGATTTTCGATCCTATTACTTAATATTTCCTCATCCCACATAGGCAATCTTCCTATTTTATCAAAATGAGGGCCTACTCCTTTTTTATATTTTTCTTGTATTACTGGATCTGATGGATCAGGATAAATTAAATATCCCCTTTCTTGAAATTTAAGAGCTTCTTCTAAACTATTAACTTGGCCCATACCTTGGATTCCTTTTGCACCTTGACCAAATTTCAATTCTACTGCTGTAACTCCTAATTTTTCAATAGCATAATCTAATACTCCTAAATTTTCATCATCTACATTTCCTTGTAAAATAATTTCTCCATAACCATGATGATATTCTTTAAAACTCTGTACCATCTTTTCTATAAGAGGAGCTTTAACCACTCTATTATTCTCTAGTACTAGTTCTTTATCTTTTGAAACTACATCTTCTCCAATAACTACTAAAATACCAGCCAAAGCTGCACCAGCATAATAATCTTTCCAGTTTAGTTTTGCAATAGCAGGTAATACAATTGGAGCCTTTAATTTTATTTGATTTTCAAATCCTATAGCTGTTGAAATATCAGCGTTTGGATAAGTTGGTTCCTTGGATTCAGTATCGATCCCCTTTGCTCCAAATACTCTTCCGTTAATATTGAAATGAGAGAAATCTACAGGATATTCTTTTTCCGAAGCAAATTGATGTTTATCCGTACCTACCGGATAGAGAGCCTCTTTCCCTCTGATAGCCGAACTACCTATTTCACAGGTTCCAATACAATTAGCTGTACAAGTAGAGCACATCCCCGAAAAGGAGGATACATTTTCAGGAGTTCTCATCTTTGTATTAGTTATAGTGCTTGATAATGATGGACTATATGACATAATTCTTACCTCCTTGTTATTTTTTTAATAATCCAATACATAGTTAAATTTAATAGCATTTACCTATAGTAAACTTCTTTTATCTTTGTTAAATATATTGTATTCCAATTAAGGGCATATGTCAATAAAAATTAATACTTTTTAGCAAATCTTTCTATTTAATATAAAACTTCTCCTTCCATAGCTTTTATACCTGTTGGAAAGAGAAGTTTTATCAATTAATATTAATATTCTTTTTTTAAATTATTTATGCTAATTTAGCTTTCTGCTGAATTTCCTCATATTTCTTCTCTACACCAATATGCCCTTTGCAATCTCCAAGCCCATTATTTTTAGCAGGAGTCGTAGATACAAGATCTACAAATTGTTGTCTAGTTATTTTGCCTTCTTCAACACCATAAGTCCACAATAAGCCAAATCTATTTTCTAAACCAGGTGCTCCATTTGGAATATTTCTAAAATCATCTTTTCCCATATGCTTTTAATGTCTCCAATCAGAACTTAAATCTAAAATTAAATTCAACTCTTCATAAGCTGCTTTGTAATATTCCAATAGTTCTTCTTTTTGCAAAATAACCCCTCCATTAAAATAGTATGGGTACATAATAAAATGGAATTTATAGTCCATATGTCTGTTCTTTTGTTAATATTATAACATATAAAACAAAGAATAAGTTACTTCTATATACCTAATTATCAGAAAAATGTTTAAATCACCATCCCTTTAGGGAAAGTATATATTATACTAACTTTAGATAATTTAAAAAGGAGATGGTTTGTTTAATGCATTTGGAAGAAGTTTGGGCTTTGCCTAAGAAGGTAGTAGATAATATTGATGGAGATTTTAATAGTTTAAAGGTTTACCTAGTTCAAGATTATGATCATGAAATATTAAAAAGGATGGTTAGTTTTGGTTTAAATATATTTGGAGAATTGGGAATGGATGAATGGGGATTAGTACCTCAGATACGCCATGGTAATGTATACTTGTTAAAAGAACAAAACAAAAAAAGAATAATAGGATTGGCAATATTTATGAGGGATTGGGAAGATTTGGATAAATGCTATCTATATGATTATGCAATTGCAGAAGAATTCCACGGACAAGGTTTAGGATATCATTTTTTAATCACAGTAATTAAAAGTATAAAAGAACAAGGGTTTAAAACTGTCAGTCTAACAGTTGATTCAAATAATAAACCAGCAGTCAAATTATATAAAGACAAAGTAGGATTTGAAATTGAGGAATTCAGTAAAGATGAATATGGAAAAGGGCATGATAGGTATAGAATGTCTTTGGATTTAGATAAAATTGATTAATATAATCATATAAAAATTAGTACCCAGCACTAATATACTAAAGAACCATAGTACATGAGGGCTGGGTACCTTTATTTATTTACCGTTAAATAAATAATTATATATTAAATTTGCTCCATCCTCCCTGCTTAATTCTGCCTTAGGATTTAAATTACCATTATATCCTTCAACTATATTAAGGCCGTAAGCAATTGATATATAGCCTTTCAATTCTGGAGTTATATCTTCTGTATCTTTAAATATATCTTTGTATATTTTAGTTAAATCTGCAACCCTATCATATTTTAATGCCCTTATTATATATTTTATTCCTTCTTCTTTTGTTACTATTCTTTCTGGGGCTTTTTCGTTTTCTTTAATAATTCCCATATTGATCAAATAAGCATATAGATTGTCCTTCGTATCATCTATTTCAAAATAAGGGTTTTCTGCCTTTGCTAATAGATATAGAAAATCTTTTTGATTTATTTTTTCTTTTGGTTTAAATTTATCACCTGGTAATGCAATGCCATATTGAGCTAATATATTTATTTTATCTTTAGCATAACTATCATCTATGTCCTTATAATTAATGACCCTTGGTGTTTTATAGGGTTCTCCTAAGTAATTTAATATGGTTCCAGTATTAGCATCAATTATAGATGGTTTATCAGTTTTTAGACCATAGACCAAAATAGCATCCTTCTTATTTTTAATAATTCCTTCATATCTATCAGGATTGACATACTTAAGTTCTATTCCTATGTCATCAAACAAAATTTCATAAGCCTTATCTATAGATATTACTTCATCCTGTGATGGAAATTCCTTATTAGTCCAAGTAGTTCTATATTCTATTACTTTCCCATCGATAGCGTCTACTGTAATGGTTATACCATCTTGTTCTACATAGGCATTATCAAGCTTTCTAATGAATCCAAAAGAATATCTTCTTTGTTCTTCTAAAGGTCTAAACCCTTCGTGGCTCTTTCTTAATTCAACTAACTCATATTTATCTGGAGCAGTTTTCTTAATATATTCTTTTGCAATTTCTAATGTTTTTTCCTCATCATATTGTACTTTTTTGTCTGATGCATCTGGTCCAAATTTATAAAAGGATATTAATTCCTTAGTTTTTGCATCTATACTAATATTAGCATAATAGTTGTTAGAATCTAGATTCTTAATAAATTCTAATTGCCAATTATAGCTATCATCAGATCTCCAATTTTTATAAAGACTAATATAATTCAATTTATATTCTGAGTCCAACTCTAAAATATCTCTACCTATTTTTTCAGCATCTTTTTGAGATATAAGACCTGCAATATCCTCTATTGCATCCTTCTCATCTGGACTTAATTCATCTGCTGGAGCATCTCCACGGCCTCCCATATCTGCAGCTTTTTCATAAATTGGATAATAATCATTTAATGGAGTCAATTCTCCATCTTTGGCGTTAATGCCTAGATTGGCATATTTAGGGCTGTAGGTTAAAAATAACTTTGGACTTCTATCACTATAGCTTGTTTTATACATTAAATCTAATCCTATCTTTTCTTTGTATAGTTCTTCAGCTTTTTCCAAAGAGATTATATCCTTTGCATCTGAAAATTTTAAATCCATATCCCAATTTGCATAGTAATTCCTTACTTCACCTGTGGAATTGTCAACATGAATATCAATATTATTATTGTAATAAGGAATACCATTTTTTATTCTTACAAAATGATAGTTATATCCACTAGAATTAATATTTAATGGTTCTGATACATCTATTTGTTTTATATTATCTGCAAATTTAGGAGACGCCTTTTTAATAAAATCTTTCGCTATTTTTAGTCCTTCTTCTTTGCTTATCTTTGGTAATTTAGGTCCTTGTTCCCTATAGATAGGTTTCCACTTCCCGAAACTTATCACTGTCCCATCTAAAGTTATGGAAACATCTATACTACCTAACTTTTCCTTGCTATCCGACCAATTCAAATAAAATACTGTAGTTCCATCTCTCGAACTTACCCTATGGTCAAATTTATCGTATTCACTTCCAATGTTAAATAATTTTTTGACCTTAACAATAGCTTCTTCCAATTGCTTATCATAATCCTCTTGTGCAAAAGAACTAAATGGAATAATGGTCAAAACCATAGTCAAAATCAATAAAAAAGATATTTTCCTTTTCACAAAATCTCCCCTCCTTAAATTTTTAAATTCTACGTAATTGTAATCTTAACTTTATATATATTATACATTAAACATGAAAAATAGAAGTTACAAACAGGTTACGATTGGGAATTTACACCTTCCTCTGTCCATAGGTCTTAAATTTCTCCATCATTAACTTCATTTCTTCTTCCGGAAGGATTACTGGCTCTCCTATAGATTTAGTCCTATAGTATAGCTCTGCACAATATTCTATTTCCTCCGTTATATTAAAAGCATTTAATAAATCCTTTGCACCGGCTAAAAGTCCATGATTAGCTAATAATACTGCGTTTCTATCTTTCATAGCTTCAAAAGCGTTTTCTGCCAATTCTTTTGTACCGTAGGTTGCATATTTTGCACATTTTACATCTAATCCAGCTAAAGCTACCATATAATGAACTGGTGGCAAAGACCAATTTAAACAAGCTAAAGTCGTTGCATACATAGTGTGAGTATGGATTATAGCATCTATATCTGTCCTTCTTTCATAAAATATTCTATGCATTTCTACCTCACTAGAAGGGGTTCGCTCTCCATCTACTTGTTCCCCTTTTATATTCAATATTACTACATCTTCTGGTTTAATATCAAAATAATCGATTCCAGAAGGACTAATAGCCATTAGCTTTTCTTCTCTATTATAAATACTCAAATTCCCTCCAGTTCCTTTAGTAAGACCTGTGGTATAAAGTTTTTTACCATATTCAACAATTAATTCTCTTTCTTTTTTCATCAACATATATTTTCCTCCTACTTGATTGCTGATAACCCTTTATCTAAATCATCAATTATATCTTCATAATGCTCCAATCCCACTGATATTCTTATCATACTTTCTGTCAATCCAAATTTAGCTAATTCTTCTTGAGGATATCCTCTATGGGTCATAGCTGCTGGTAATTCAATTAATGTTTCACAGTCTCCAAGAGACACAGCTAGTTGAGCTAATTTTACAGAATTAACAACCTTTTTGGCATCTTCTAAGGTTCCATCTACTTCAAAACTAATCATGCCACCAAATCCACTCATCTGCTCTTTAGCTATTTTATGCCCTTCAAAGTCTCCAAGACCTGGATAATAGACTTCTTTTACTTTTGGATGATTTCTTAAAAATTTAGCCACTTTCAATGCATTCTTTTCATGTTCCTTCATCCTTAAACCTAATGTCTTTAATCCCCTAAGTAAAAGCCATGCATTAAAGGGACTCATTACACCACCAAATTCACACATATAGTCAAATTTCAGGTAGTGGATATAGTCTATATCCTTAGATACCGCAACTCCTCCAACTACATCTCCATGACCACATATATATTTAGTGGCACTATGTACTACCACATCTGCTCCTAAAGTCAGAGGTCTTTGAAAATATGGCGTTGCAAAAGTGTTGTCGATTACTACTTTTGTATCTTTTTCTTTTGCAATATTACAAATTTTCTTTATATCTAAAATTGCAAGGTTGGGATTAGAAGGGGTTTCAAAATAGATGACCTTAGTGTTTTCATCTATTAAGTCCCAAAGCTTTTCCGCATCTCTTAAATCAGCAATTTTACAATTAACATCATATTTAGGAAGTACGTTGGTTACTACATTATAACTGGAGCCATATAATGTTTTATTTACTATTATATTATCTCCTGGTTTTAATAATGAAAATAGTACTGAACTAATAGCTGCCATTCCTGAAGAAAATGCAACAGCTCCTTTTCCTTCTTCTAATACTGCCATCCTATTTTCAAAAAGGCGTAAAGTTGGATTGTTTCCTCTTGTATATACATAATCATCACTTTCAAAGGACATTACCCTATCAACATGTTCAATATTATCAAATACAAAAGTTGAGGTTTGATAGATTGGTGGGTTCAATGCATTGTTGGCATGTTTCCCATTGGCTCCAGCGTGTATTGACATAGTCTCAAATTTATATTTTTTATTTTCCATTTTTTAATCATCCTTTTCATTAAAGTTCTAAAATAGAAGTTTTACAATTACAGTTTTTTTGATTTAATCCTTCCACAAATACTTTCACAAAAATTTTGCTAACCTTTGTTTTGTTTTCTGTCACCAATTCTTGTATATTATGCATAGACATATCTTCTTCCATTCCAGTACACCAATTAGTAATTATACCTACGGTTGAATAACAAATCCCTAATTCTTTGGCAAGAATGACTTCTGGAACTGTAGTCATCCCAACTACATCTCCATTCATTTTTTTATACATTTGGATTTCACTAGCCGTTTCAAATCTAGGTCCTTCTGTACAAACGTATACAGCCTCACCTTTAATAAGTACTGACTCTTCTTTAGCAATTTGGTAAAATCTTTGCCTTAAATTTTTACAATAAGGATCACTCATATCTACGTGTTTAACTGGATTATCTCCACCTTCAAAAAAAGTAACTGATCTTGATTTTGTAAAGTCTATAAAATCCTTAATAACTACAATGTCTCCAGGTGCGTAGTTTTCATTGCATGAACCTACAGCTGCCGTTGCATAGATATATTTTATACCTAATTCTTTTAAAGCCATAATATTGGCTCTGTAGTTTATGAGATGAGGTGGCACAGAATGTCTTTTTCCGTGTCTTGCTAGAAATACAATTTCCTCTTCTTCAATTTTTACTATATCTACTTCTACTTTTCCATATTTGGTTTCAATAATTTTAGAGTAACTTCCTTTATCTATATCATATATGCCTGTACCACCAATTATCGCCTTTTCCATAATAATTCCTCCCTACTTTAGTTTCAATATATTCTCTTTAAATGGAGGTTTTACAATTCCCCTCTCCGTTATTATTCCTGTAATATTTTCATTAGGAGTTACGTCAAAAGCTGGATTATATACTTCAATTCCTTCAGGGGCTATTCTAATATTTTCAATATAAGTTACTTCTTTACTGTCCCTTTCTTCGATATCTATTTGGTTTCCTGTTTCTATATCAAAATCTATAGTAGTAGTTGGTGCTACTATATAAAAAGGTACATTGTACTCTTTTGCCAATACAGACAGCATAAAGGTACCTATTTTATTTGCTGTATCTCCATTTAAAGCAATTCTATCGGCTCCTACTAATATAAGGTCTATCTTACCATCTCTTATTAGAGTAGCAGCTGCATTATCTGCAATTAGTTTAGCCGGAATACCTTCTTGTACTAATTCCCAAGCAGTAAGCCTACCACCTTGAAGTCTTGGTCTTGTTTCATCAGCGTAGACAAATATATCTTTCCCACTATAAAAAGCTTCTCTAACCACTCCTAAAGCAGTTCCAAATCCGGCAGTTGCAAGGGCGCCTGTATTGCAATGAGTTAAAATAGTTGATTTATTGCCAACTATTTCATTCCCGATTTGCCCCATTTTCTTATTGGTTTGTATGTCTTCTATTAATATTAAATCTGCTTCTTTTTTTATCTTCTTATAAATATCTTTAACTGCTGAATCTTTATTCTCTGCAATGAGCTTTTTCATTCTTTTTATAGCCCACATTAAATTTACAGCAGTAGGTCTAGATTTGTTTAATAATTCTAAGGCTTCATTCATATTGAATAAAAATTCTTCTTTATTATCGTTAGAAAACTCCTTAGCAGCTAAGACCACTCCATAAGCTGCTGCTGCTCCTATAGCCGGTGCTCCCCGAACAACCATGTCCTTAATTGCAAAATCCACATCTTTATAAGTTCGACATTCAAATATTTGGTATGAAATAGGTAGTTTTCTTTGGTCTATTAGATATAAAATATCTTCTTTAAATTCAATTGTTTTGATTTCTTTCATATTACTTCTCTCCTTATCTATTAATTTTCTCGATTATAAATCCTAAGGTCTTAATTGAATGTTATCATCTAAAAAATATTCTGTAAATAATCTATTGACCTTTTTACAAATTGTCTAAATATGAAAACATATTCATGGGAAATTGTAAAAATTATTGTTAAATCATTTATAATCTTAAACTATATGGTATAATCAAATAAGATTAAAATTAGAAAGGTGGAATATTTTTGATAGAACAAAATAACAAAAAAAGAATTATTGCATTGCTCGTTGCTGTTGCACTAATAGTTGGAGTATTAGTAACAGTTAAATTAGGTTTTAATGGAGATAGTAAAGAAAAAGAAAATGTTGTAGCCCTTGTAGGTGATGAAAAGATTACCAAAGATGAACTTTATGATTTCTTAGTAAAGGCAAATGGACAAGGCGCATTGGACGCATTAATTACCAATAAAATTATACTTTTAGAATCAGAAAAACAAGATATCCAAATCTCTGAAGAAGAACTTCAAGAACAAATTGATAAAATGGTAGAAAGTTTAGGAGGCCAAGAAGCTTATGATGCAGCCCTTGAGTATTATGGATATTCTGAAGGTGAATTGGAAAAAGATATAGAGATGAACTTATTCCTTACTAAATTATTAGAACCTGAAATGAATATAACCGATGAAGAAATGGAAAATTATTTTAAAACAAATAAATCTCTATTCGATCAAAAAGAACAAGTAAAAGCTCGTCATATATTAGTTGAAACTGAAGAGACTGCTTTAGAAGTTAAGGATAAATTAGCCAATGGGGAGGAATTTGAAGAACTAGCAAAGGAATACTCTACTGATACTAGTAATAGTCAACAAGGTGGAGATTTAGGTTTCTTTGGAAGAGGAAGAATGGTAGGAGAATTTGAAGAAGTAGCTTTTTCATTAGACATCGGAGATATTAGCGATCCTGTTAAAACAGATTTTGGATACCATATCATTAAAGTTGAAGACAAAAAAGAAGCAAAAACAGCTAATTTTGAAGACAGTAAAGATACTATAAAAGAAATGTTATTTGAAGAAAAATTCCAAGATGTATATAATACTTGGATGCAAGATAAGCTAGATGAATATGAAATAAAGACATTCTTATAATAGATTGGACAAGGGATTAAACCTTGTCCAATTTTTTAAAAACATATTTTATATACTTTCTAACTAAATCCATATATAATTTAAAATCAAATAAGTGGTATAAATTCCTACTAAAAAAACCCCTTCTAATTTTGTAATAATACTATCCTTATTTTTTGCAAAAATATGAAAAGCCACTAATATTATCAACATTGTTGGAATTTGTAGTTTATAAAAGGTTGATGGTACTATTAACCCTTTTTTCGTTACTGCTGCAGCACTGCCTACAACGAATAATACATTTAGTATATCCGCACCAATAATATTTCCTATTGCTAGATCGCCATGACCTTTTCTTACAGCTGTAATAGCAGTTACAAGTTCAGGTAAACTTGTACCAAAGGCTACTAAAGTTGCTGCAATAACTCCCTGAGGAATTCCACCACGAAGAGCTATTATTTCAACGCTAGGGATTAATATCTTAGATGAAATAATAACTAATGCTATACCTAGTACTAATTTAATTAATTGTAACAGTACAGGATTTTCTTCCTCTGTAAACTCCGTTGAAATATCTCCATTATATTTTTTTGCATAACGAATACTGCCATATATATATATAATTAATAAAATAACAAAGATAAAACCCATTTTTTGAGTAATTATTCCATTAGGTCCTTTAGAAAAGAAAGGTAAACTAACAACTGCTAATAATACTCCAGACAGTAATTGATACTTTCCTTGCCGCTTTATAGTATCCTTATCAATAGTTAGTGTACCAATTAATGCTGCAATCCCAATAATCAAACCTGTATTTGCAATAATAGACCCAATTGCATTTCCTAATGCTAAATCTGGATTACCTTTAATTGCAGCAAGTACTGATACCGAAGCTTCAGGTAAAGTAGTTCCTAGACTTACAATAGTAGCTCCTACAATCATTTTTGGAACTCCCCATCGCAAAGACAGGCTAACGGCTTCACTAACTAAAATATCAGCTCCTTTACCTAATAGAAATAAGCTAATACCAATAACAACTAATAAAATCAATGTCGAAAATTCAACAAGAACAGGATAAATTAACTCTTCCATTATTGATCTCCTTTCGTTTCTTAAATCTTTTTCTATAGCTTTAGTTTCCCTCTAAATATATAAAAAAACTCCACAGTTTATTAAAAAGTAAAATAAACCGTAGAGTCTCACTAAGCTAATTAGCCACCAAAGCCGGGATGTTTTATCCGTAATGACGACTTTGATTCCATCAAGGAAAGTTACTCCCTCTAATATGAGAATTATATATCTTATGGAGGTTATTGTCAAGAAAGATAAAACAGATATATGATCTCATAATATCAAAAAATATAAGAGTTGAATGGATTTTCATTTTAATGATATAATGTATTAGATACATTATATCATTAAATATAAATATTGACTAAAAGGAGATTTTTATGTTAGGAGATAATATAAGAAATATTAGAAAATCAAACAATAAAACCTTAAGTGATATAGCAAAAGTCACAGGTTTGTCTATAGGTTACATATCTCAATTAGAAAGAAATCTTATTGAGCCATCACTTTCATCTTTAAGAAAAATAGCAAAAGCTTTAGATGTTCCTGTTTATTTATTTATGGAAGATAATTGTATTGATGTTAACGTCGTTACTAAGAAAGATAAAAGATTAATAATGAAATTTCCTAATAGTCCTGTTATCTATGAGATAATTTCTCCAATGCCAACAGATACATTTGAACCCTCAATGTTAGGATTGTTTTTTGAAGTAGAACCTAATCAAGCTGATACAGAGGATTTTATAACTCATTCTTCTGAAGAATTGATTATTATACTTGAGGGTGAAGCAAATATAATATTAGGTAATGAGGAATTAAATATAAAATCAGGCGATACTTTATTTGTACAAAAAAATGTACCACATAAAATAATAAATAAAATAGATATACCTTTAAAAGGTATATCTATAGTATCTCCTCCTATATATCCAAGAAGATAATTCATTCTCTATTCTTCAACAGGTAGTACTATCTTAGAAGGATAATTTTCACCATGATAGATTGTATTATCAGCTTTTATTATTTCAACATTATTATAAGCTTCTTCCGTATTACTATGAGGGAATATATAATTTTTAGCGCTTGATGTTATTGTAAATCTTATTCTATGTCCCTTTTTAAAATTATTAGATATTTTTGAAGTTTTAATAACGAATTTATATACTTTTTTAGGTTCCATAAGTTCTAATTTCGCAAAATTGTTTCTATATT